>NZ_MKAQ01000001.1:0-68715 GCF_001764435.1 Campylobacter sp. BCW_4319
CCAAAGCTCACATAAGCTTTAGAACTATAATCATCATCTAGTTTATACTTCTTTAAAGCTCTAGCTAAATCAAGCTTAACATAAAAATTCCCTGTTTTATTATAAAGCAGTTGTAAACCATAAGCATCCATATAGTTTGTATAAGAATCATTCTCATACCAAGAATAACCTATATCATAAAAAGGAGTGATATAAAAATCTTTTAAAGGAGTAGCCATTCTAAGTCCAAAGCTAGCCACTACAGCATTATCTCCTTCTCCATCTCCATTATTATAAGCCCTTACTCCATAAGGACCTCCTAAAGATATAGTTTCACTACTATCTAATGTAGCTCCATTGATAACTTGTTGATAATTTAAACTAAAAAGATGAGTAAAGGTATCATTAAAGAAATAAGCATTGTTAAGATTGACATTGAGTTTAGCAAATTTTCCAAATTCTACTCCACCTACTTTGCTTGTTCCTATACCTACTATAGTCATACCTTCATCTTTAACATTACCATAGCTTACATTAGCACTATAAGAAAAACTATCATTGCTAATGCCATTATAAACTCCTTCTATACCAAAGCTTATCGTATCAGAGCTTTTATCAAAGGTTAAAATATCAAATTTAGAATCACTAAGTTTTTTATGATAATAGCTTGAAGTTAAATAAAAAGAATTATAAGTCGTAATCCACAAAGGATATTTTAAATCTATACCTAGATTTTCAGAAGTTCCTATAAAGTCAAATTCTCTCCAAATTCCCCCTAAAGCATAGTTTCCTTTAGAATAACTTGGAGTGATTTTTAAATTCCCTAAGAAAAGTAGTATAGCTTATACCATAGTTAGTTTGTGCTTCATCGCTTCTTTGCAAATAAGCATTAAGACTATCTCCTTGATGAGCTATGTTATTAAAACTCATACTAGCACCACCCCTATATCTACCTGATTCTTTTATACCGTAATTATCTCCATAAAACAATACAGAAACAAAGCTATCACTAGGGGTAGTTTCTATCACTACATCTGTTTCACCTGGATTATCTCCTGCTTTTAAAGAAGCAAGGGTTTGTATGCCATACATTTCATTGACTTTATAAACTGCATCTTCTACTAATTTAGTAGTGATGATTTCACCTTTGTGATTAGGTAATTTACTTTCTATAGCATAATCTCTTACACTAGAATTGTTTTGAACCACATATTTACCTAAAACACCTAAGGTGATATTGATTTGAATTTGATCTTTTAGTTCTTGTTGTGGGATATAAGCTGTAGCAGCAGGATAACCACTAACTTGAACATAATAAGAAATGATATTGGCTATATCTTGTAAGTCTTGAACTGAAATACTTTCTTTTTTGTAATCGTTTAAGGCTTCTTGTAAAACTTGCTCATCTAAACCTAGATCTTTAAAGTTTATGTTTTTATTGGTAATATGAAAGCTAAAGCTAACTTTATGAATTGATTCTTCTTTAGAAGTATTTTTTAAAGAAGGAGTGTTTGAATTTGGGGTTTTAGTTTTTAAAGTATTATCATTAGACAAGTTAGGTTGATTTTTTTGAGTGTTGTTATTATCTTTTTGAATGTTTTTCTTTGTGTTAGTGGTTTTTGAATTATTATCATCACTAGTATTAGAATGATCTATGATAATCACTCCATCTTTTACTTTTAAAGTGTTATTGTAGTTTTTTAAGTTAGCATCTTCTTTATAAGGAGATTGTTCTAACATTTGTATGGTTTTTTTATTATCTTTAGTATCACTAGCATAAAGGCTTAAGATAGCTAAACTAGATAGTAAGATAATGCGTTTCATTTAAATTTTCCTTAGTGTTTGTTTGATTTTTAATCTTTAAATTTTGTTTGTTTTATTAATTTTTAACAAGATCCAAAAGGCTTTTAACCTTTTGGATTTTAATCATCTTGAGCAAGGATTTCCTGCTTTAAAATTATCCGATACTATACAAGCATTACCACTTTCTTGAGTGCTGCTTCATCTATACTTGCTTGTTTATCATCTTTATTGATATTTGGATCTTCATCTGTAGTTTGCATAAGCAAAGCTGTAGCAATGTCAGGCTCTTGTTGTCCTATGGTATCATTTGGGTTATTATTAGAACCGTTGTTGTTACCATTGTTAATATCACCTGAATCGGTTCCATCGTTTCCGTTGTTGGAACCACTATTGTTATCATTAGGCTTGTTAACAGTTTTATAATCTGCAAGATATTCTCCATTAACTGTGAGTTTATAACCATCTATGCTTACACTTGCTAAAGTTTCATTAGAACTTTTTAAGCTAGAATTATTACTTGCTGTAGTGCTTTCAAGGTTAGCTTCAGCATTTTTTAAATCATTATATGCTTTATCTAAAACAGTTTTTAAAGCAGTTATAGTTTCACTAGCATTACTACCCGTTACTCCACTTAAAGCAGCATTGTATTTTTTCACTGCTTCATTGTAAGCATCTACAGCTTGATCGTAAGCTTTTTGAATATTTTTTTGTTGTTCGGTTATTTTAGGAATTTGAGAAAGAATTTCCTTTGTTTTAATAATGGCTTGATTAGCTTTTCCTAGATTACCATAAGAATTTCCCAATACTTCCTTTAAAGCGTTTGCAAATGTTGCATTATTGCTATCTTGAGTTTGTCCATATAAAGCAGTAATAAAATCCATACTTTGATTAATGCTTGCTAAATCATCAGCTGTTAATAGTTTTCCATCTTTATAAAATTTGCTTAAATCTTCAATGTTAACACTAGAATTAAATTTTAAGTCATTAAATATAGAATTCATAACATTAGCGTCGATATCTGTTGAAGTTATTTTATCATTGGTTTCATAAACAACTTGGTTATTAGCAACAAACTGTTCGACTGGAGAACCTTTTTGAATACCATAATTCATACTTCCACTTGCAATAGAATAATTAGATTTCAATATAAAATATAATAAATTTGCCCTAAATGAAATTGGGTTATCAGATATAAATAAACCTACATTTTTATTCTCATCATGATGAGCCACTTCATTTCCTATCAAAGTGACATCGCTTTTACCTTCTATAACTCCTAGATTAATAACATTGCCATTTAATTTTGCAATTACAGGAGACAAACTTAATCCTAAACCAAATATTGCATCTGTGTCACTTACACCATTTGCAAATCTTTGCATATCTTCATTGCTAACTGATGAAGTGGACAAATACACTCTATTTGCATTAATACTTCCACCTTTACCCACTACTATACCATTAGGATTGATTAAAAAGATATTATTGCTTCCACCTTCTAGCTTTCCATCTATATGAGAGCTTTTAGAACCATAGACAATATTTAAGTAGTTATAGCCACTACCTTTAAAATTTACAGTTTCACCACTTGCTATATTAAAACCACCACCCCATTGGATAACAGAGTTTGTTTTACTTCCTGAGATATTCATAGTGCCATTGCTTGAACTTATACTTCCACTTGTTCCATGAGTGAACTTACCCCCACTTGGTAAAGCATAGCTTTGTGTAAAAAGTAAAGAACCTACAACTAAAGACAAAGAAAGTTTATTTAACTTTTTCATGACTTGCTCCTTTTTGTAAGATTAAGATTTAAGAATCTTTTGTTTATATTTATAAAAATACAAGCAAAAGATTCCTATCTTTAAGATAGGAATGATTTATTTTATCTTTGCGTAAATGCTTTTACCATCTTGGGATATTCTTACTTCATAAGAAAGTTTTTGTAAATTCATCTTTTTTAATCTATCTATAGAACTTAGTTTAAAATCTTCTTTGTTTTTTTGCATTTTTTCAATAAAGCTTTGAAGTTCTTCTTGATTTAAAGTATTAGAATTTTCATCTATAAAACCTTGCTCACTTTATAAGATTAAGATTTCTTTATTTTTAAGGTAGGGGTATTACTCTTTGAGGGTATAAAGAGCCAATACTTTCTCGCTAGAAATATTAATAGGAGCATCGTATGTGACTTCAAAAGGGGAGTTGTGTTGATTTTATTGGATACAATAAGATAATAATGCTCAAAGTTATTAATAATTCTAGCTTCAACTTTAGTATTTAAATCAGTCTATTGTTTTTACTTAAACTGATATCTGAAGGAGTTATAGCATTAGAAGCACTATAATTATCTTCATAATGTACTAAGGCTCCTGCTAATATATCTATGAAAGTGTTTTTAAATATATTAAATTCCCACCTATATAAGGTATTATTATAAGATTTAGCTTCACTTAAACCTGTAATGGCTGAAGGAGCTATAAAAATAGAATTGTTATTTTTATACTCATCAAGATTAAGATTGTTTATGATTAAGGTATTATCATGGCCATTGTTTGAAAGTCCAGCTATAATACTTAAAATCCCTTCTCTTTTATCTGAAGCTACACCCAATAAAGTATCATTGATAATGATTTTATTATAAGCAGCTTCATTATAAGCCATAATCAAATAAGCATTATCAGCTGCATTAGAAGAATAGTTTTTTATATCTATGGTATTATGATTGGCTTTATCCAAAGCTCTTATGATGATTTTAGAACCTTTATCTATATTACTTGCATCAGTAATGCTTTGAACATTGTTGTAATTTATAGTATTATAAGAAGCTTCTTTGGCTTCTGTTAATACAGTTAGATTTCTAAAAGAAGCAAAATCTTTAATCGATACTTTATTGTTATTAGCACTACTAGGATAAAAGTCTTGATTATTAAGAATATTTTTCTTAGCTGTATAAATGTATACAGGTAAGGTTGACATAGAATTATTAATATAAACTTTATTATAATCCGCACTGCCTTCTAAGGTTCTAGCAGCTACAATATTTAAAGCATCTTTATAGCTTTGAGAAAGATCGGTTGTGGTAAGATCGTTTTTAATGTTAATGGTATTATGATTAGCTCCTTTAGTTGCAAAGCCACCATAAAAAGAATGTTGGTTATAACCTAAGAAGTTATTAGCGATTTCTAAAGGATGTTTTAATTCTATGTTTAAGGTATTATAATTTGCTTCTCCATTATTAGAAGCTCCTGCATAGAAGTTAAACAAAGCTTGAGTAAAAATGTTCTCATTGTTTTTATCTTTTTTTAGGTTTTTAATATCTTTTAATATTGATAGTATTATCTAAGGCTTGTCCTTGTTCGGTTTTTCCACCCCAAAAATCAGCAAATAAAACAGAATTATAAGCTAGGGGTTGTTTATCATGGTTCATATATATATCAAGATTAAAACCATCTATGTCTAAAAGGTTTTTACTGGCTTGAAAGTTTTTATCTGTTCCACTATCTATATAACCTGCACTAATATGAGCAGCAGCTAAACTAGCATAAGCTTTGCTTGGACCATGGATAATCATATTAGCATCTTTGATAAAGATTTTATTGTTTTTTACATTGCCTTGATAAGCTAAACCACCTACAAGGTGAGTGATTCTTTCGTCAAAGGTATTATTACCATTTTTATCTTTTTTAGGTAAGGAAGTAAAAAACTCTACACTGCTACCTGCTTCTATATTTAAACTATTATTTGTAGAATCTCCATAAGTGGCTATAGCTCCAATTAAATAAGGAGCACCATTTAAGGCTAAATCATAAGTGTTCTCAACTCCCATACTAATATGAGCATCTTTTTGAAGTATGGTTTGGTTATAGCTTGCATTACCATAATGAGTAAAGGTAGAACTCATTAAGAAATTCATGCGTTGATTGCTTTTAGAATTACTAGGGTTTTTTATATGAGTATCTTTAGGTTTAAGATAAAAAACCGAACTAAGTTCTCCTTGTTCTAATATAAGTTTATTATAACTTGCATCAGCATGATCGGTTTTTACTGTGATTAAAAAAGGAAGCACTCTAACTGTTTTTATACTATGATCGGCTGTATTAACACCATGCCTTGCTTTAAAAGAAAGAACTTCATCTTCTCTCATATCAGGAGTAAGTAAATAATGTTTAAAATTTAAATCGTTTATATTTATAATATTTGGTTTAGGATTGTTATAAATTAAAGTAATATTGTTAATATCTTGTTTAGAACTCTTAGCATAATAATTTATACCTTGGAGTTTTTTATAAGTAGAATTGCTTTTATCATAAAGTTCGCTATCATTAAAATAATGCTCTGGGATATTGAAATTTCGATTGTCTGTAGTATTTGCTTGAGTGGCTGCAAAAGCGTTGATGCTTAAGAAGGTAACAATAGAAAGTCTAAAACAAAATTTCTCTATACCCCCCCCCGTGAAGTTAAAAAGCTTAATAGCTGGCATAGATGTCCTTGGAAAATAAAATTAAAATAACAATGTTTTGTAACATCGCAAAAAACGAGTGCAATTCTAATTAAATTTAGCTTAATTATAAATTAAATTAAAATTTATTATTTTATTCTCATTGAAATATAATATCCATATTTTAAACAAAAAAATAAATACATGATTGGCTTTTAAATACTATAAAAACTATATTTAAAAGCCCTAAATAAAATGATTTATGTAATAAATATTACTTTTATATAAAAATTTAGGGTAAATGAAAAAACAATATCCAAAAGCCTAATTTACAATACTTTGAGAAATTAAAAAATAACAATTTCAAAAATAAAAAAGAAATTTGTGATTTTTTTTATTTTTTTAAAGAAAATAGTATAATTTTTTTGCAAAGTGATAAAAAAATTAAATTAAAATGTAGTTTTTTAGCTTAAAATATCTTAAAATTTCTTCTTTAGCTTTTAAAATATCATCAGTATTTAACTCAAGATCAATCTTATCTGGTTTTTTATAAGTTTTATCATAATACTCCAAAAGCATAACAATAAGCTTTTGCCATTCTTTTCTCTCATAACTTTGAAGCAAATCTTGGCGTAAATTTAAGCTGATATAAGGGCTAATTTTTTGCACACATTGTTGAAATTTTAAAGGAGTCATTTTCTCTTGATAAATTTTTTGTATTCTTTTAACGCGATTTTCCAAAGAACAAAAACAATAAATTTTAAAAGCCTTTTGCATTTTTTCATAAAATTTCAAAGGTAAGATGATATCCCCTATTTTGCGACTTTCGCTTTCTATGAAAGCAAAATTTTCTAAATTTTGCATATTGTGAAAAAGTTCTGCTTCAAAAGCTTTTTGCGTAGGTTGTTTTCCTAAAATATCACCAAAAGACGAGCCTAAATGATTTGCTATTTTTTCCAAATTTATAGCTTGTGGGAGTTGTTCTAAAAGCTCTGTTTTTCCACAGCCTGTATTGCCGCAAAGAGTAAAAAAATCAAAATTTATTTCATTTTCAAAATAATGCGTTACAAAAGTTCTATAAGCTTTAAAGCCACCTTTTAAACGCACCACTCTAAAGCCAAGCTCACTTAAAATCACTGCGATAGACTTTGAACGCAAACCCCCACGAGAACAATAAATCCCCACCTTTTCTCCTATGCGAAAATTTTGGGTGATTTTTAATATATGCTTAGCGGTATTTTGACAAATATAACTCGCACCCCTAGCCTTGGCTAAAGCTTGATTTTTCTTATAAATTGTTCCTATTTCTTGATATTCTTCATCATTGAGTGCATAAAAATTTAAAGCTCCTATCAAATGAGAATGCAAAAATTCTCTAGGGCTTCTTGCATCGATTAAAAGAGAGAAATTTTCTTTTTGAAACTCTGCAAATTCAACTTCACTGAGCATTTTTAAAAGCCAAAACAAGTTTTTGATAAACTTGCTCGATATTAGTACCACAAACCCTAGTTTCTCCTATGGTTGTGATAAAATTTGTATCTCCTGCCCAGCGTGGCACTAGATGATAATGACAATGAAAAGCTATGCCAGCTCCTGCATCTTTGCTTAAATTCATACCGATATTGACCCCATTTGCATGAATTTGCTCTTTTAAAATTTTCACTCCCAAACGCACAAAATGGCTCATTTCTTGCCAAATTTCATCGCTTAAATTTTCTATATGCTCTTCATGTACATAAGGAATCACCATAAAATGCCCCGCAGAATAAGGATAGCGGTTCATCACTCCAAAACAATGTTTTGCTCTAAAAATTACGCCTAAATCTTCATCGCTTTTAATCTTATTAGCACAATCACAAAATGGACAAACGCTTTTTTCTTTTTCAAAATACTCACTCCGCCATGGTGCATACAAATACTGCATTTTCCCTCCTTAAAGCAAAGCTTTTAAAGCCTTTCCTTCATCTTCTTCACGCATAAAATATTCGCCGATTAAAAAAGCATCAACGCCTAAATTTTGTAAATGCTCTAAAAATTCTTTATTTTCTAAACCACTTTCTGCGATGATGATTTTTGAATTTGGGATTTGTGGGATAAGTTTTTCGCACAAACTCATATCCATAGTAAAATCCTCTAAATTACGATGATTGATACCGATAATATCCGCTCCAGCAAAAATAGCCTTACTCAAATCCTCTTTATCATGAATTTCAACCAAAGCCTCAAGACCTAAATGTCTTGCAAACTCAAGCAGTTTTTTAAGCTCTTTCATGCTTAGCATTTTAGCGATTAACAATACAAAATCTGCCCCATAAACCAAAGCTTCTAAAATTTGATACTCATCAAAGATAAAATCTTTTCTAAGTAAAGGAATTTGCGTATAACGGCGTATAAGACTTAAGTATTCTAAAGAACCTTTAAAAAAATGTGGCTCAGTCAAAACAGAAATCGCCGTAGCTTTGTTCTTCTCATAATTTAAAGCGATACTCAAAGGATCAAAGTCTTCTCTAATAACCCCTTTGCTAGGACTTGCTTTTTTTACTTCTGCTATGATTTTAACTTCTTTTTCTACTCTTTTTAAAGCTTTAATCACATCTTTTGGAAAGAAAGGATTTGAAGCTAAAGAACGCCCTAACATATCATAAGGAAGTTTTAGTTTGCGTTCTTTTAAATCTTCTTTTGTTTTTTCAAAAATTTTATCCAATATCATGGTTTTACACACGCCTTTATCGCTTTTATATGAGCTTTACTCTCATCAGAATTTGCAAATTCTTTATCATCTAATGTTTGTTTTAAAATTTCCCATGCTTGCCTACAATCGCCTAGTTTATAATACCCCCAAGCTAAAGAATCTAAATAATACAAATTCTGCGGATCTTTTTCTAAGGCAAGTTTCACAAGCTCTATACCTTTTTTAACATCTAAATCATAATCTATAAGCAAATATCCATAGTAGTTTAAATACAAAGCATTGCTATCTTTATCGATAGCTTGTTCGAATTTTTCTTTTACAGAATCAATTACTTTCGGAGTGATTTTTTTAGCTTCATTTGCAGCTTCAAATTCAAAAACTGCCGCTCGTAGAAGATATTCTTTATTTTTTGTTTTATGATAAAGAGCTAAACTCATTTTTTTAGCATCATCAAAGCGTTTTAAATTCTGATACAAAGCGAATTTAATATCATCATCTAAATCATACTGCAAAGAAATTTTTAAAGCTTCTTCTGTTTTGCCTTGAGAATTTAAAAGCTCAACCAAAGCCAATGCAAAACTTTTATTTTTGGTAAGTTGATAAAGCTCTTTATATATACTTTTTAAAGCTTCGATATTTTTTTCATCAAAATAAATTTTAGCAAGCAAGACGCAAGTTTTGAGAGTGCAACCATTGGTTTTTCTTGAAAATTCTAAAACATTTTTAATATTTAAAGTATCATTCAAAATCGCATAAATTCCTATGAGTTTAAATAAAATTTCTTCATTTTGCACTTGATTATAAGCAGATCTATAGTATTTTGTAGCATTTTTTAAATCATTTTTTTTAACCAAAATATCTCCGTAAAGCTCTAAATTTCTAGGATCACTATCCTTTTTTACCAAAAGTTCTTTCATAAGTTTTTGAGCATTGTTGATATCATTTGAATTTAAAGCATAAAGAGCACTAAGTCGCTTAAGATTGTCATTTTGATTTAAATAAGGCTTTGCTAGATTATTTAACTCTGCTTGCCTGTCAAGATTGTTTGCTAAAGTAAGTAAAAATGCATTTTCTAAAAAATTAGTATTATTATAATCTTGATAAAGACTTAAAAATTCATCTCTGGCTTCTTTGTATTGTTTATAATACTCATAATTATAAGCCTTCATAACCCTTAAATCAAAATCATTGCTTTTATATTTTGTATAATCAGGATAAACAACATTGATTTTTGAACTTCCACAAGCTACCAAAAAAAAGGCTGCTAAGACAAATAACAAATACCTATACATTCTTTTTCTAATTCCTTTTGATGTGTTTTAAAATATTCCCAAAATGGAAAAGTTCTGCATTGTTTTGGACGAAAATCGTAGATACTGCAATTTCTTTTTTGAGTATCAAAAAAAATGCAAGCAAAGCCATCTTCAAATTCGACTTCCTTAAAACTCATTTTAAAGCCCACTTTTCTCAAGTATTTTTCAGCAAATTCTTTGCTTTCTAATTTTAAATGCTTTCTTAATGCTTCTAATTCTTCCTTGCTTGCAAAAATATTGCCACTTTCTCCAGTGCAACACTTTCCACCGCATTTCTCACAAGCATTTTCATCAAAAGCATAAGAAAAATTTTTATCAAATATCATAACTTTTTAACCTAAATCTTAAGTGAATTTCTTGCATTTGTTTGCTTAAAATTTCATTTTCATATACAAAAAAAGGAGGTAAAATCTCACAAGGCGATTTTGAACCTTTTTTTACCTGTATCAAAACAAGTCTTGCTTTTTTGTTTTGATGTGTATGTACAAAGCAAAGCTTTGTTATTTTCATTTTCATATCTTTTAAAATAAAACAAATTTCATCTAAAGCTAAAGCTTCATAGCAAAAATACAAAGTACCATTTGGCTTAAGCATAGAATTTGCTTTAGTTAAAAAGCTATGCAAGGGTAAAAATTCCTGAAATTTACTTATAGCTTTATGCTGATCTTCACTCTTGTAAGCTCCTTGTCTATAAAATGGAGGATTGCAAACTATGAAGTCAAATTTTTTTATGCTTTGAAATTGATTGAAATCATCATAAAAAATATCGCCTTGTATTTGGTTGGATTTTAAATTTTTTTCAATCAATTTTATATTTTCTTTTTGAATATCAATCAAAGATAAACTTAAATTTGCAATATTTTTTTTAAGCAAAATACCTATGATACCACAGCCTGCACCTACATCAAAAACAGCGCCTTTAATTCCTTGTTTTAAAATAAAATCAGCTAAAATTAAAGAATCACTATTGTAACGATACCCTTGTGATAATTGTGCTAGCGTAATCAAATCTGACATATATTTTAATGCGTTGGAATTTTAATGCGTTTTGGAGGTTGTTCTTTAAATATATTTTGTTCTTTTGTTATATTATTATCTTCTTTAAAATTTACTGGGCTTTGTGCTGTCAAAAAAGAAATTACAAAAGTTATAAAAAAAGCAATTTTTATCATAATAACACCTCATAGAATGGTGTCCACGGCGAGATTCGAACTCACGGCCTCAAAATTAGGAATTTTGCGCTCTATCCTGCTGAGCTACGAGGACAGAAAGCGGGAAAAATCCCGCTAAAAATTTAACCGTTTCTTTTTTTGATGATTTCATCCGCAACGTTTTTAGGAACTTCATCATAATGATCAAATTCCATAGAATAAGTCGCACGACCTTGAGTTTGACTTCTAAGATCAGTTGAATATCCAAACATTTCAGCCAAAGGACAAAATGCTGTGATGATTTTATTTCCACCACGCTCATCCATGCTATTTACTTGACCACGGCGTTTGTTAAGATCTCCAATAACATCACCCATGTAATCTTCAGGAGTTTCTACTTCAACTTTCATCATAGGCTCTAAGATCACAGCACCTGCTTTTCTAGCACCTTCTTTAAAGCCCATAGAAGCAGCAAGTTTAAATGCCATCTCAGATGAATCCACCTCGTGATAACTTCCATCATAAACAGTTACTTTAACATCTTCCACAGGATAACCTGCTAAAACACCATTTTGTAATGCTTCTTGAACACCTTTATCAACTGCAGGAATGTATTCTTTTGGAATTACCCCACCTTTAATATCATTAACAAATTCATATCCACTACCTGGCTCAAGCGGTTCAAGGCGTAAGAATACATGTCCATACTGACCACGACCACCTGATTGTTTAGCGTATTTGTATTCTTGTTCAACAGTTTTTCTAATAGTTTCGCGATAAGCAACTTGTGGTTGACCTACTTCAGCTTCAACTTTAAATTCACGAAGCATTCTATCAACGATAATTTCAAGGTGTAACTCACCCATACCTGAAATGATAGTTTGACCACTTTCTTCATCTGTAGAAACTCTAAAACTTGGATCTTCTTGTGCTAATTTATTTAAAGCAATAGACATTTTTTCTTGATCAGCTTTAGTTTTTGGCTCAACTGCAACAGAAATAACTGGATCTGGAAAATCCATTCTTTCAAGGATTACCTTATCTTTTTCACTTGCAAGAGTATCCCCTGTTAAAGTATCTTTAAGTCCTACAACAGCACCAATTTCGCCTGCGTAAAGCACTTTAATCTCTTCTCTTTTGTTAGAGTGCATTTTTAACAAACGACCAATTCTTTCTTTTTTATCTTTAGTTGAGTTATATGCATAAGAACCGCTTTCTAAACAACCGCGATAAACACGCACGAAAGTAAGTTGTCCTACAAATGGATCTGTCATGATTTTAAATGCAAGTCCTGCAAACTCGCCATCATCAGTTGATTTTACAGAAACTTCTGTGCCATCTTCATATTCACCCTTGATATTTGGCACTTCATCAGGAGCTGGCAAATAAGCCACAACAGCATCAAGTAAAGGTTGAACCCCTTTATTTTTAAACGCTGTACCGCAAAGCATAGGAACGATAGAAAGACTTAAACATCCTGCTTTAATCCCTGTTTTAATCTCTTCAAGGCTTAATTCTTCTCCGCCTAAATATTTTTCCATCAACTCATCTGAAGTTTCAGAAACTGCTTCTATCATTTTTGTGCGATATTCTTCTGCCTTTTCTTTAAGTTCAGCTGGAATTTCTTTTTCTACATAATCCGTTGGCTTAGTATCATCTTCCCAAACTAAAGCTTTCATAGTTACAAGATCGATTACGCCTTTAAAATTATCCTCAGCACCAATTGGAATTTGAAGTGGAACTGGATTAGCTTTTAAACGGTTGCGAATTTGATCTTCTACATTATAAAAATTTGCACCGATTCTATCCATTTTATTTACAAATACTATTCTTGGAACACCGTATTTATTTGCTTGTCTCCAAACTGTTTCACTTTGAGGCTGCACCCCACCCACTGAACAAAATACCGCAACAGCACCATCAAGAACACGCATAGATCTTTCAACTTCAATTGTAAAATCCACGTGGCCTGGAGTGTCAATAAGATTGATTTGATGATCTTTCCAAAAACAAGTTGTAGCCGCAGAAGTGATAGTAATCCCACGCTCTTTCTCTTGTTCCATCCAGTCCATAGTTGCAGCACCATCATGAACTTCACCGATTTTATGACTCATACCAGTAAAGAAAAGAATTCTTTCAGATGTAGTCGTTTTACCCGCATCGATGTGAGCAGCAATACCGATATTTCTAACTTTTTTTAAAGGAGTACTTCTTGACATACACACTCCTTCTTACCAACGATAGTGAGCAAATGCTTTATTTGCTTCAGCCATTTTATAAGTATCTTCTTTCTTCTTAAATGAAGCACCTTTGCTATTTGCTGCATCTAAAAGCTCAGCTGCAAGTTTATCAATCATAGTTCTTTCGCTTCTTTTTCTTGCAAAAGAAATAATCCAACGAATCGCCAAAGCTTGTTGTCTAGCAGGGCGAACTTCTACTGGAACTTGATAGGTTGCACCACCTACACGACGAGATTTCACTTCTAATAAAGGCTTAATATTTTCAATCGCATCATTAAAAATATCAATACCTTTTTTCTCGCCACCTTTTTTATCAATAGCCTCCAAAGCACCATACATAATTGTTGTAGCTGTGCTTTTTTTACCATCATACATTAAAGAATTAATAAATTTTGTGATTACTTTATTACCATAAATCGGATCAGGCAAGACTTCTCTTACCGGAGCTTTTCTTCTTCTCATTATTTTTCCTTCAAATTTTAAATTTTACTCAAACAAAATCAAATCTAACGGATTTGTCTGTATGAATGATTATTTTGCAGCGCCTGCTTTAGGGCGTTTAGCACCATATTTAGAACGAGAAACTGTTCTTTTTGCAACACCTGCTGTATCAAGAGCACCACGAACGATGTGATATTTAACCCCTGGTAAGTCTTTTACCCTACCACCACGCACTAAAACAATGCTGTGTTCTTGCAAGTTATGACCTTCACCGCCGATATAGCTGATCACTTCAAAGCCACTAGTAAGTCTTACTTTGGCAACTTTTCTTAACGCTGAGTTTGGTTTTTTAGGTGTTGTAGTATAAACCCTAGTGCAAACTCCCCTTCTTTGTGGACAATTTTTAAGCGCTGGAGATTTAGATTTTTCTAAAACTTTTTTGCGCTCTTTTCTAACCAATTGATTTATGGTAGGCACAATAATTCCTTTCTTTAAAAATGTAATAAACTTTGGATGATATCTAAATTTTGCTTATATTTTAGTTAAAAAGATTGAAAATGAAGAAATATAGCCCAGAAGGGCTATAAAATAGAGTTTTATTCTTGTTCTTTAAGTTTTAAATTTTGTTCGCCATAAAGCCCTGTTCCAACAGGAATCATTCTACCTAGAATAACATTTTCTTTTAAATCTTCTAAGTAGTCAAATTTACCCGCTATACTTGCTTCGGTTAGAACTTTAGTAGTTTCTTGGAATGAAGCCGCAGAAATCACACTATCACTTCCAATCGCTGCTCTTGTTACACCTAAAAGCACAGGCTCAGCAATAGCAGGTTCTCCACCCATTCTAATGATTCTTTCGTTTTCTTCACGGAATTTACGTCTTGAAACCAAATCACCCTCGATAAATTTCGTATGTCCACTATCTACAACTTTTACTTGTCTTAGCATTTGAGAAACGATAACTTCTATATGTTTATCAGAAATCACAACACCTTGTCCGCGATAAACTTGTTGAATTTCAGAAATCAAATAATAATGCAAGGCTTTTTCACCTAAAATTTTAAGCACATCATGACTTGAAACAACTCCATCTGTAAGTTTTTCACCTGCATGGATAAACTCGCCATCTCTTACTTGAATGTGTTTTGATTTATCGATTAAATACTCAGCGCTTGTTCCATCTTCTGCTTGGATAATAATTCTTTCTTTAGAACGCAAAGGTTTATCAAAACGAACAACACCATCAATTTCTGCAATCACAGCCGCATTTTTTGGTTTTCTTGCTTCAAAAAGTTCAGAAACTCTTGGAAGACCTCCTGTAATATCTTTTGATTTAGCTGCAGCTTTTGGAGTTTTTGCTAAAATATCTGCTTGAGCGATTTTATCACCATCATGAACAAAAATAACGGTTTTTGGTTCAAGCTGATAACGCACAGCCTTATCACCTTTTCCTGCGATTACCAAAGTTGGTCTAACTCCGCTTGGCAAATACTCATTAATCACTAAAGAACGCTTGCCTGTAGCTTCATCAATTTGCTCATCGGCACTATAACCTGCTTCAATATCCTCAAAGCTTACAACACCATCAATTTCTGCAATGATAGTATTATTATAAGCATCCCATTCTGCAATCACTTTTCTTTCTTTTTTAGGAGCACTTGCAATGATAGTATTTGCATCATCGATTTTTTCACTATCGTTAAATTCTATCTTAGATTCTCTTGGAATATAGTGTCTTTTTGCTTCTCTATCATTTTCATCAGCAATCACTACAAAGAATCCTTTTTCTTTAACAATATCGCCTTTTTTAACATTTTTTACTCTATCTAAACCATCGCCTTTAAGGATATAAAATTTAAGCGTTCCTTTTTCGCCTGCTTTGATATTTTGAACTACAGGCTCACCATCTTCTACTAAAATTTCACTTGCAAAAGGGATACGATTTAGTACATTCCAACCCTCTTTAATCACTTCTACGATACTTTCATTTTCTTCTACTTGCATACCGCTTTGATATGGCAAATAAAGTTTTCCATCTATACTGCCACTTACACCTGCTAATTCATTTGGTTTAGCAAGATCGTATTTTCTTAGTATGTATTTTACTTCTTGTTTTTTATCTTTAATAGAAACAATCACATCTTCATGAATATTTTCTATATTAATCACACCTTTAAATGGAGTTTTGATTTTTGGCTCCACAAGTAAAATCGCCGCATTTCTACGATTTGCTACGATATTTTTACCTTCTTTGTTTTTATAAGTTTTAAGATTATAAAATCTGATAAAACCTTCTTTTTGTGCACTTACTTGTCTATCTTGTAAATCCGTACTTGCAGTTCCCCCACTGTGGAAAGTTCTTAGAGTTAGCTGCGTTCCTGGTTCACCGATAGATTGAGCGGAAACAATTCCTACTGCTTCGCCTGGTTTTACCAATTTACCTTCACCAAGATTGATGCCATAACATTTTGCACAAATTCCTTTTTTAGCTTTGCAGGTAATAGGAGTGCGGATATTGACACTTTTTATACCGCTTTCTCCAAGAATTTTTGCTTTTTCCTCATCCATTAAAGTACCTTCTGCAAAAAGCACAGAATTTGTAATAGGATCAATCACATCTTCAGCTAAAACCCTGCCTAAAATTCTTTCTTCTAAAGTTTCTATAATAGAGCTATCTGCGGTAATTTCATTGATTTCAACACCCTCATGCGTTCCACAATCTTCAATGGTAATTTTTACATTTTGTGCAACATCGATAAGTTTTCTTGTCAAATAACCGGCATTTGCTGTTTTAAGAGCGGTATCTGCAAGACCTTTTCTAGCACCGTGAGTTGAAATAAAGTATTCAAGAACATTTAGCCCTTCACGGAAATTCGAAATAATAGGAGTTTCGATAATAGAACCATCAGGTTTAGTCATAAGTCCTCTCATCGCAGCAAGCTGAGAAATTTGAGCCGCACTACCCCTAGCACCAGAATCTGCCATCATATAAATAGAGTTAAAACCTTCTTTATCTTTTTCTACAAGCTTCATCATCTCTTTTGAAAGGACATTATTTGTACTTTTCCAAATATCAATGATTTTATTGTATCTTTCCCCTGAAGTAATCAAACCAAGATTATAAGAATTTTGAATTTCTCTTACTTGTTTTTTTGCTTCATCGATAGCTTTTTGCTTATCATTAGGAACAATAATATCTGCAATCGAAATTGAAATACCTGCTTTAGTTGCATACTCAAAACCTAAATTTTTAAGTCTATCCAAGAAACTTGCTGTAATCTCTAAACCACCTTGTTTATAAACATAATCCACAAGCGCGGCAATGTCTTTTTTCTTTAAGACTTTATTCCAACTATTTTCAGGCACAAAATCAGGTAAAATGGATTTAATAATCAATCTTCCTGCTGTAGTGGTAATCTTTCTACCATCTACCATGGTTTGTATACTCGCATGAATATCCAAACACTTGCTTTCAAGTGCCATCATTACTTCATCAATGCCTGTACAAATTTTATGCGAACCTTTAGCACCTGCTTTTTCCAATGAAAGATAATAAATTCCTAAAACCATATCTTGCGATGGAACGGTTACAGACTTACCACTTGCTGGCAAAAGAATATTCATTGATGAAAGCATAAGCACTTTACATTCTGCAATAGCCTCTTGAGAAAGTGGCACATGCACCGCCATTTGATCCCCATCAAAGTCTGCGTTAAACGCTGCACAAACTAAAGGATGAAGTTGTATAGCCTTACCTTCCACTAAAACAGGATGAAAAGCTTGAATAGAAAGTTTATGTAAAGTAGGCGCACGGTTTAGCATAACAGGATGCCCTTTTACTACCTCTTCTAAACATTCCCAAACTTCATTGGTTTTGTTTTCTATCATTTTTTTAGCTTGTTTTACTGTGGTTGCATAACCTTTTTCTTCAAGCTTAGCTAAAAGATGTGGCTTAAAGAGCTCTAAAGCCATTTTTTTAGGTAAACCACATTGATCCATTCTAAGTTTTGGACCCACAACAATAACACTACGACCTGAAAAATCCACCCTTTTACCAAGTAAGTTTTGTCTAAAACGCCCTTGCTTCCCTTTGATAATTTCACTTAAAGATTTTAATGGGCGTTTATTTGCTCCTTTTACAGCATTAGCACGACGACCGTTGTCAAAAAGTGCATCAACAGCCTCTTGAAGCATTCTTTTTTCATTTCTTATAATGATTTCAGGTGCATCAAGTTCCATAAGTTTTTTAAGACGTGTATTTCTATTGATAACACGACGATATAAGTCATTCACATCAGAAACTGCAAATTTTCCACCATCTAAAGCCACTAAAGGACGTAAATCTGGCGGTAAAACTGGAAGATTTGTAATCATCATCCATTCAGGACGATTTGGTACGGCTTCATCGCTATCAGTATTGGCGTTTAAATTTGAATTTAAGAAATTTTCTACTACTTTTAAGCGTTTAATGATGGTTTTTTTCTTAGCCTCTGAATTTGTAGCCGCCATTTCTTCTTTAAGCTGATTTAAAAGTGCCACAAGATCTAAATTTGCAAGTAAATCACGAACAACTTCTCCACCCATTCTTGCTTTAAAGCCACTATTTTCATAGCGTTGCATTAAATTTTGATATTGCTCTTCGTTTAAAACATCACAATATTCTACTTTTTTGGTGCTTTCATTATCATAGAAAGCATCGCCTGGATTTTCAACGATATAAGCTTCATAATAAAGCACACGCTCAAGATCTTTCATCTTAACACCCAAAAGCGTTCCTATACGACTTGGAAGAGAATTAACATACCAAATATGAGCCACAGGAGTTACAAGCTCGATATGTCCCATTCTAGAACGACGCACTTTTGAATTGGCTACTTCAACGCCACATTTTTCGCACTTAACACCTTTAAAACGCATTTTTTTATACTTACCACAAAGACATTCATAATCTCTTATAGGTCCAAAAATCTTTGCGCAAAAAAGCCCATCTCTTTCAGGCTTTAAGGTTCTATAATTGATAGTTTCTGGTTTTTTTACTTCTCCATAAGACCATGATTTGATTTTTTCAGGACTTGCAAGTCTTAGTTGAAACGCTTCGAAATCCCTAGGTCTTGCATCTTCTTTGATTTCTATTACTTTAAATTTACTCATTATCTTCATCCTTATCAAAAATCTCAACATCTAAAGCAAGAGATTTAAGCTCATTGGTTAATACAAAAAATGTTTCAGGAATTCCTGTTGCTGGAACATTTTCACCTTTTGTCAATGCTTTATAAGCACTAAATCTACCTTCTACATCGTCTGATTTGATAGTTAACATTTCTCTTAAAGTATGAGCCGCTCCATAAGCTTCAAGTGCCCAAACTTCCATCTCCCCAAATCTTTGTCCCCCAAAGAGTGCTTTACCACCCACAGGTTGTTGGGTAACTAAGCTGTAAGGTCCTGTACTTCTTGCGTGAACTTTCTCATCAACCAAGTGGTGGAGTTTTAGCATATACATACATCCTACATGAACACGCTCTGCGATTTTCTCACCCGTGCGTCCATCATAAAGTTCTGTTTTGCCGTCCATATCTATCTTGGCCATTTCAAAAAGCTTGCTAAATTCTTCTATATTTACACCTTCAAAAACAGGAGTAGCAAATTTAACTCCTTTACTCCAGTCTCTAGCATAGTTTAAAAGCTCTTCATCGCTTAAGCTTTTAATAAATTCTTTTTCGCTTGCAAGTCTTGGAATAGAACAAATTTCAAGCATTTTTGCTCTTAATTCTTTAAGAAAATCTTTTTGCCTTCTGTCAAAAATTTCTTGAATCTGATCTCCAAGTCTAAGTCCAATTAAACCCAAATGGCTTTCTAAAATTTGGCCTATATTCATACGACTTGGAACGCCAAGTGGATTAAGTGCAATATCCACACTTTTACCATTTGGTAAATAAGGCATATCCACTTCAGGAACTATAGTTGAAACTATACCTTTGTTTCCGTGACGTCCTGCCATTTTATCACCGACTTTAAGCTTTCTCTTTGTAGCAATATAAACTTTAACAAGCTTAATTACCCCACTTGGTAAAATATCATCTTTTTCTAAAATTTCAAGCTTTTCATCGTGTTCTGCTTTTAATTTTTTCTTCTCATTTTGGAAATGATTTTTTAAATCATCGTATTCTTTTTGAATCTCTTTAGAATAAGCTTTAATCAAAGTTGTTAAAGTAAAACGATTGATTTTTTCAAGTTCGCTAATATCTGCGGTTTGTCCTTTTTTATAATTTTTATCTCCAATTTTTTGATCACTATTTAAAGGGGCTTTGGAAAGAAGAGCACAAACACGAAGCATTTCTTCTCTATCCATCATCAAAAGTCTATCATGATGTTCTTTTTCTAAAGCCATTTTTTCTTTATCATAAGATTTTATTGCGCGATCATCTTTTTCATAGCCTTTTTTAGTGAAAATTTTAACATCCACAACAACACCCTCTAAAGAAGCGGTTGCATAAAGGGATTTATTCACAACATGTCCTGCTTTTTCCCCAAAAATAGCTCTTAAAAGTCTTTCTTCAGGAGTTGGTTTAACCTCACCTTTTGGAGAAACCTTACCCACCAAAATCATACCTGGTTTGATATGGGTGCCAATTTTTGCAATACCGCTCTCATCAAGATGTGCAACATCTTCTTCTTTTACATTTGGGATATCTTTGGTAATTTCTTCTATGCCGTCTTTTAGTTCTCTTGCTTCAATTTCTTTTTCATAAATGTGCACGCTTGTAAAGGTATCTTCACGAATAATTCTCTCACTTACAACTATAGCATCCTCATAGTTATAACCATTCCAAGGCATAAAAGCGATTAAAGCATTTTTACCTATAGCAAGTTCGCCTTGATCCATAGAAGGACCATCTGCGATAATTTGTCCTGCTTTTACTATATCACCTTTTTTAACAATAGGATGTTGAATATAATTTGTATTTTGATTGGTTCTTAAATTTTTCTCCATAGTATAATGGTCAATAAATGGACCTTTATCATCTTCACCTAAAATGAAAATGCTTTTATTATCCACTTTCTCAACCACACCGCCACGCTTTGCTTTAACAGCTTCCCAAGCATCACGCGCAATAATTTGTTCCATACCTGTTCCTACTATCGGAGCTGAAGCAGTAAGAAGTGGCACAGCTTGACGTTGCATGTTTGAACCCATTAGTGCTCTGTTTGCATCATCGTGCTCTAAAAACGGAATCAAAGAAGCCGCAACCCCAACAACCATACCTGAGCAAAGATCGATTAATTGCACTTCTTCGCGTCTTGCAAGTATAGTTTCACCATCTTGTCTAGCCTCAACAAATTCTTCTACTATATTGCCTTTAGCATCAACCTTAGTTGAAGCTGGTGCGATAAATAAGCCTTCTTCTTGTGTTGCTGTAAGATAAACAACTTCATTAGTCACTTTACCATTTACAACTTTTCTATATGGTGCTTCAACAAAGCCAAGTTCATTTACTTTTGCATAAGTAGAAAGAGTGTTAATCAAACCAATATTTTGACCTTCAGGTGTTTCAACTGGACAAATTCTACCATAATGTGTCGCGTGAACATCACGCACTTCAAAACCTGCTCTTTCTTTTACAAGCCCACCTTCACCAAGCGCTGACAAACGACGCTTATGAGTAACCTCACTTAAAGGGTTGGTTTGATCCATAAATTGCGAAAGCTGACCTCCTGTAAAAAATTCAATGATAGTTGTAGTAATCATTTTAGGATTGATTAAATCATAAGGCATTACTTTATCAAGATCCGCATTTAAAGAAGTAAATTTATCTCTGATCGCCTTTTGCATTTTTGCAAGACCTAAATGAAGTTCATTGGCTAAAAGTTCACCTATAGAACGGATACGACGATTTCCTAAATGATCTCTATCATCAATATGTCCTTTACCATTTTTTACTTTAATTAAATATTTTGCAGTTTTAATAATATCTTCATTAGTCAAAACAGTAACATACTCAGGCACTTCAAGACCTAACTTATGGTTCATTTTCATACGACCTACCTTGGTAAGATCGTATCTTTCAGGATTGAAGAATAAATCATTTACAAAAGCCTTCGCTGCATCTTTTACCACAGGTTCACCTGGGCGCATAACTTTGTAAATTCTAATCGCAGCTAAATCATTTTCATCATCGATATTTTCACTTTGTTTAAGAAGTTTTAGAGTTTCTCCATCTTGAGCAAAGGAGTTAATAATCGCTGCATCAACGCCATTAGCCAAGTCATTTGCTATATCAAAACTTTTTTGCTCTTTAATCTTAGCAAGCTTACTTTCATCTAACAAAGTTAAAGAATCAAATAAAACCTCTCCACTTTCTTTATCAATAATAGGATTTGCTAAATAACGATTAAGTAAAATTTCTACAGGATATTCTATCCATTTTAAACCGTCTTTAATAAGCTGTTCTGCTTTTTTCTTTGTAAGTCTTTTTCCAGCTTGATGAACGATTTTTCCTTTTTCATCTTTAATATCATATTCTATTCTATCCATAAAATCATTTGGATTAAATTCTGTTAAAAATTTATCTTTTTTCACATGTATAGTCTGAATAGGATAAAACAACTTAATAATATCTTGTTTTTTATACCCTAAAGCTCTAAAAAGCATAGTTACAGGAACTTTTCTACGCTTGTTGATTCTTACATACAAAACATCTTTGGCATCGTATTCAAAATAAAGCCACGAACCACGATCAGGAATAATTTGTGCTGTATAAACAAGCTTATTTGCAACCGTTGAGCTTTCTTCTTCTTTAAAAATAACACCAGGGCTTCTATGTAATTGATTTACAACCACCCTCTCAACCCCATTAATGATAAAAGATACACGATCTGTCATTAAAGGAATTTCGCGGATATAAATTTCTTGTTCTTTAATATCTTTTACGCCAACTTTTTCCCCTGTTTTTTCATCTTTTTCATGCAGAGTAAGACGGATTTTCATTTTTAAATTTACAGAATAAGTCAAACCTCTTTCCATGCATTCGCGAATGGTATATTTTGGCTTGCCTATTTCACTACTAACATATTCAAGACTCAATCTATTTTGCGGATCATGAATAGGAAAAATTGATTTAAAAACTTTTTCTATACCACTTTCACCATTATCAAGATTTAAAAAATAATCAAAACTCTTTTTTTGTAATTGTAGAAGATTTGGGATTTCTATTTGTTTTGAAATGTTTGAGAAGTCTACTCTTAAACGATTTCCTAATTTATTATCTAACATATCGCACATACCTCATGGTAAATTTTGTAAATTTAAAAAAGAAGACCTAAAAATTAGGTAAAAATAAAAAAAGAAGACTTGCCTTGGCAAATCTTCTTCTAAACTTTAAAGCTTAAAATTACTTAAGTTCTACTTTAGCACCAGCTTCTTCAAGTTGTTTTTTAGCTTCCTCAGCTTCAGCTTTAGCCACACCCTCTTTTAGAGTTGAAGGAGTTTGCTCAACTGCATCTTTTGCTTCTTTAAGACCAAGGCCTGTAAGAGCACGAACGATTTTAATAACTTCAATCTTTTTAGCACCGCCATCAGTTAAAACGATATCAAATTCAGTTTTTTCTTCAGCAGCAGCTGCAGCACCACCAGCTGCAGCACCACCAGCTACCATTACAGGAGCAGCAGACACACCAAATTTTTCTTCAAATTCTTTTACAAGTTCTGATAACTCAAGAACACTTAAATTTGAAATATATTCTAATACATCTTCTTTAGAAATTGCCATTTTTTATCCTTTTATTTAATTTATTCAGATTCTTTTTTATTTTTAAGCGCATTTAAACCTATTGTGAAATTGGTAATTGGCGCATTCCAAACTTGCAAAAGCATAGCAAGCAACTCATTGCGTGAAGGCATTTTAGCAAGAGCTTTAACCTTAGCAACATCTGCAACTTCGCCTTCAATATGAGCTGTTTTGATTTCAAATTTATCATTATTTTCTTCAAATTTAGCAGCTACTTTTGAAACACTTAGCTGATCTTCGCCCCAAAGATAAATATTTGTATCTTTAAGAACTAGACCTGTTTTACCGGAATTGTTAAGAGCAATGTTAGCCAAAGTATTTTTAACAATTTGAACTTTTACATTGTTTTCTCTTGCATTATTTCTAAGCTCTTCTAGTTTTTTTGTGCTAAGACCTCTGTAATTACAAACTACAATAGCTTCACTAGCTTTAAAACCTTCTTCAAGTTTAGCAATAATCTCAACTTTTTCGCTTCTAGTCACATTTTCTCCTTTCCGATTGAGATTTCAAGTAGAGTGGAAATCCAATTAAGCTTACGCCTCGACTATCTTCAATCTAAAATAAACATCTCAAAAAATCAAAAATTTTTTCAAATGTTTATTTTAAAACAAAAGAGTTGCAAAAAAGCAACTCTTATTTCATATCAAGCAATTCTTGTGTTTCAAGCTTTACAGAAGGGCTCATTGTCAAAGATAAAGCCGCATTTTTAATATATCTACCTTTAGCTGCGGCAGGTTTGTGTTTGTTAATTGCCTTTACAAAAGTGCTAACATTGTCCCATAATTGTTCTTTGGAAAAACTTACTTTACCAAGACCTGCATGGATATTTCCTTGCTTATCAACACGGAAATTTACCTGACCACTTTTTGCATTATTAACTGCTTGAGCAACATCCATAGTCACTGTTCCGGTTTTAGGATTTGGCATTAAACCTTTTGGCCCTAAAATTCTACCAACTTTACCAACAAGTCCCATTAAATTTGGAGTAGCAATCAAAACATCAAAATTCATATTACCTTTTTGAATTTCTTCTACTAAATCATCGCTACCCACAATATCTGCACCAGCATTTTTCGCTTCATCAGCTTTTGCGTCTTTTGCAATTACAGCAACACGAACTTTTTTACCCGTTCCAGCAGGCAAAACAACAGATCCTCTTACCATTTGATCTGCATGTCTTGGATCAACATTAAGTTTTAAAGCAATTTCTACAGTCTCATCAAATTTAGCAGACTTTAAAGTCTTTATTGTATCAATTGCATCGCTTAAAGCATACTCTTTATTTGAATCAATTTTTTGTGATAATTCTTTTAATCTTTTTGCTATCTTAGCCATTTATTTTCTCCGCATTTTAAAGTGCTACCGCCTTTTACCTTGGCGGTGAAAGGATTAATCTACGATTTCAACACCCATAGAACGAGCTGAACCTGCAATAATTTTAGCAGCTTGATCTCTATCTTTAGTATTTAAATCTGCAATTTTCTTATCTACTATTTCTAAAACTTGAGCACGAGTTAACTTACCCACCTTATTTTTAAGTGGATTATCCGTACCTTTAGAAATTCCAGCTGCTTTTTTGATCAAATCCGTAGCTGGCGGTTGTTTTGTAATAAAAGTAAAACTTTTATCTGCATAAACAGTGATAACAACAGGGATATTAAAACCTGCCATATCTTTTGTTCTTTCATTAAAAGCCTTACAAAACTCCATAATATTAACACCTTGCTGACCCAAAGCAGGACCAACAGGTGGTGATGGGTTTGCTTTTGTGGCAGCAATTTGCAATTTAATTTCGCCTACGACTTTTTTAGCCATAACAAATCTCCTTACTTGATATAAATTAAATTATTTTCTCAACTTGAGAATATAAGATCTCCACTGGAGTTGAACGTCCAAAAATAGAAACATTTAATTTTAATAAACCACGAACCATATCATACTCTTCTACAATTGCAGTAAAGTTTGCAAATGGCCCTTCTGTGATTCTCACATTTTCCCCTTCTTCAAAAGAAATCTTTGGTTTAGGCGCTGCACGATTGTGAACTTTTTCCAAAATCAAATTAATATCTTTTTCTGTTAAAGGGGTTGGCTTTTTGGATTCTCCAATAAAACGACCAACCTTTGGAAGAGATTGAATGCGATGCCAAAGCTCTGTATTTAAATCAAGAAGTGCAAAAACGTATCCTGAATACAAACTTCTTTCGCTAATCTTCTCCTTTCCATTCTTAAATTCAATAACATCTTCAGTTGGAACAACAATTTCTTTAAGTTGTTCTTCAATTCCGTTATCTTTTACTAAATTTTCAATGGCTCTTTTAACTGCCATTTCACTGCCAGCATAAGTTTGAATTGCATACCATTTATGAGTACTCATTTACTCTCCTTATACGATCGCAGAAACAATAGAGGACATAAGCCAATCCACTAACGCCAAAAACAAAGAAATCACCGCAACAACCACAAAAACTGTAATATAGGCATTTCTTACCTGTTCTTTTAAAGGAAAAATTACTTTCCTTAATTCGGCTTTTGATAATTTAAAATAAGTTATTAATTTTTCCATTTATTTAAACCTTAATTATGGCAGGGCAAGAGGGATTCGAACCCCCAACCATCGGATTTGGAATCCGGCGCTCTACCGTTGGAGCTATTGCCCTAAGGGCGCAAGCTTAACTTTTTAGCTTAACTTCTTTGTGAAGTGTATGTTTTTTTAATCTTGGGCAATATTTTTTTAATTCTAATTTTTCAGTAGTATTTTTACTATTTTTATAGGTGCTATAATTAATATCACCACATTCTTCACACTTTAAACCAACTTTAATTCTCATTTCAATTTTCCTTAAAAAATTAAAGCCAAGCTTTTAACTTGGCTTTATTAAATTATTTAATAATTTTAGAAACAACACCTGAACCAACAGTTTTACCACCTTCACGAATAGCAAAACGAGTTCCTTCTTCAAGTGCTACTGGAGCGATCAAGCTTACAGTAATTCTCACATTTTCACCTGGCATAACCATTTCAACACCATCAGCTAATTTAATCGAACCTGTAACATCAGTTGTTCTTACATAAAACTGTGGTCTATAGTTGTTAAAGAATGGAGTATGTCTACCACCTTCATCTTTATTTAAGATATAAACTTCAGCTTCGAAGTCAGTGTGTGGAGTAATTGATTTTGGTTTAGCAAGAACCATACCACGGATAACTTCTTCTTTTTTAGTACCACGAAGAAGAACACCTACGTTATCTCCTGCTTCGCCTTGATCCATTTCTTTTCTGAACATTTCAACACCTGTTACAGTTGTTGTTTGAGTATCTTTAATACCAACGATTTCGATAGTATCACCTACTTTTACAACACCTTTTTCAATTCTACCTGTAACAACAGTACCACGACCTGAAATTGAGAAAACGTCTTCTATTGGCATCAAGAAGTCTTTTTCAGTATCACGAGTTGGAGTTGGAATATAGCTATCAACTGCAGCCATAAGATCCATAATTTTTGCTGACCATTCACCATCTTGTCCAGCTTTAGCTTCTTCAAGAGCTTTTAAAGCAGAACCAGAAATAATAGGTGTATCATCGCCTGGGAAATCATAAGAGCTTAATAATTCTCTAATTTCCATTTCAACTAACTCTAAAAGTTCAGCATCATCAACCATATCTGCTTTATTCATAAAAACAACAATATATGGAACGCCTACTTGACGAGAAAGAAGAATATGCTCTCTAGTTTGTGGCATAGGGCCATCTGCAGCAGAAACAACCAAGATCGCTCCATCCATTTGTGCAGCACCTGTAATCATGTTTTTAACATAATCTGCGTGACCTGGGCAGTCAACGTGTGCATAGTGACGATTGTCTGTTTCATATTCAATATGAGAAGTAGCAATAGTAATACCACGCTCTTTTTCTTCTGGAGCATTATCGATATTATCATAATCTTTAAGCTCTGCTAAACCTCTTCTAGAAAGAACAGCAGAAATAGCAGCTGTTAAAGTAGTTTTACCATGGTCAACGTGACCAATAGTACCAATATTTACGTGTGGCTTATTACGTGAAAATTTTTCTTTAGCCATTTTTTTCCTCCGTATAAAAAATAAATTGAGCAAAGCAAGTCTTATATCTATATAATTTTTTCAATTCATGGAGCTCATAGCGGGAATTGAACCCGCGACCTCTCCCTTACCAAGGGAGTGCTCTACCTCTGAGCCATACGAGCGCTCAGAAAAATTATACACAATAACAGACAACAAAAACTCTTAAATGGGATATATACTGTAAGTTAAAGGTTTTAAAATACAGCTCCCAGTTCTTTTAAATTATTGGAGCGGGAAACGGGACTCGAACCCGCGACCCTCAGCTTGGAAGGCTGATGCTCTAGCCAACTGAGCTACTCCCGCAAAGCATGGTGGTGAGTCGTGGATTCGAACCACGGAAGGCGAAAGCCAGCAGATTTACAGTCTGCCCTCGTTGGCCACTTGAGTAACTCACCATAAAAATATTGCTTTTTCAATATTCTGGTCAAACACTGCTAAAATAAATGGAGCTGGTTAAGGGACTTGAACCCCCGACCTGCTGCTTACAAGGCAGCTGCTCTACCAACTGAGCTAAACCAGCAAAAATAAAAGTGAGATTATAACTCAAAAAAAAATTTTTGTCAAGACTTTTTTAGTTTTTCTATAAAATTTTAGTCTTGTAAAGTTTATTATCATAAACCAATATTATTTTTATCTATTTATGATAATCAAACAAATTTAAAAATTTCTTTGCTCTTTCGCTTTTTGGATTTTCAAAAAAACTTTTAGGATCATTTTCTTCGATGATTTTTCCTTCATCCATAAAAATAATTTTATCTGCTACAGCTTTAGCAAAACCCATTTCATGAGTAACAATAAGCATAGTCATACCCTCTTTTGCAAGATTTAACATCACTTCTAAAACTTCTCTAACAATCTCAGGATCCAACGCTGCTGTAACCTCATCAAAAAGCATTAACTCAGGATTCATACATAAACTTCTTACTATGGCAATTCTTTGCTTTTGTCCTCCGCTAAGTTCTCTTGGATAAGCATGAATTTTATGCAAAAGCCCCACCTTTTCGAGCCAAATTTTAGCCTCTTTTAAAACCTCATCTTTCTTTCTTTTTTGCACTTTCATAGGCCCTAAAAGTATATTTTCTTCAACACTTAAATGCTCAAAAAGCTCATAAGATTGAAAAACCATACCAACTTTTTGACGCATTCTTGGCCATTCTTTAAAATCTTTATCTATTTTCTCATTATCAATATAAATATTACCACTTGCAATCTCTTCAAGCCCATTAATACAACGCAAAAGCGTAGATTTTCCACATCCACTAGGACCTAAAATCACCACAACTTCTTTAGCCTTAACTTCTAAATTAATATCTTTTAAGGCGTGATGCGAACCATAATACTTTTGTAAATTTTCTATTTTTAGTATGCTCATTTTAGCTCCATTTTTTCTCTAATTTTCTTGAATATAAAGTGATGGGATAACAAAGTATAAAAAAGATAAAAAAAATCAAACCATAAATAATAAAAGGTGCAAAATCATTTCTATTATGAAATTCTATAATTTGTTGCCCTACTTTTACAAGCTCTACCGCACCGATTAAATAAGCAAAGGTTGTACTTTTAATCATGCGAGTAAGTAAATTCATGCTCATAGGAGTTAAACGACGCATAGCTTGTGGAATAATAATATAAACAAAACTTTGCACCGTATTTAAACCTAAAGATGATGCACTTTCATACTGATGTTTTGGAATACTCTGCAAGGAAACACGCACCAAATCCATCATCTCAAAACAACCCCAAATGCTAAAAACAATAATAGCTGCACTTACAGAACTCAAATCCCACCCAAACCATCTAGGAAAACCAAAATACACCACAAAAAGCCATACCAAAAGTGGCATAACACGCACAAATTCTAAACCTAAACGACAAAAAGCATAGATATAGGTATTTTTAAAACTCATTAAAATTCCCAAAAACAACCCACCTATCGAAGTGATAATAATACTGATAAATGAAATTTCAAGAGTGACAAAAAGCCCTTGCCAGAGTCTTAAAAGCGTATCGGTATTTAAAAATTCAAGCATGAAGCAACCTTTTTTCAAACTTTAGCAAAATAAAAGACAAAGGCAAAATAATGCATAAATATCCCATAAACAACAAAAACAATAGCTCATCTGTCTTATAGGTTAAGGAATTTAAACTCTTCATTAAATTCACCAAATCTGGCAAGGCAATAATGCTAACAACTGAAGTTTCTTTGATTAAAAATATAATATTAGCACTAATACTTGGCATAGAAATAGCCAAAGCTTGCGGCAAAATCACATAACGCAAATTTCCAAATTTTGAAAAACCCAAAGAAAGTCCCGCTTCAAACTGCTGTTTTCTTATGGCTTCAAATCCCGCTCTTAAACTTTCAGCCATATAAGAACCTCCTAAAAAACTAAGTCCTGCTATAGCACAAGCAAAAGAAGGCCTTAAAGTTTCTTCTACGCTTAAGCAAATCAAATCAAGCGGTGGAATTTGCTCTAAATGTATATTAAATTTAGGTAAAGCATAATATAAGAAAAAAAGTTGAATTAATAAAGGCGTATTTCTTGAAAACTCTATATAAAGCTTGCAAATATTTTCTAAAATTTTTATTTTAAAATAACTCATTAAAATGCAAAACAAGCCTATTATCAAAGAAAAAATAATTCCAAAAAAGCTTAGTTTTATCGTAAGCCAAGCAGCCGTTAAAAAAGCAGGAGCTTGAACTAATATAAAATCAAAATCCATTCTCTACCTTAAATTTTTACCAAAGTTCTTTCATGATCATATCTTTATTTAAAATTTCAATTCTACCTTTTTTTGTATCAATAAGTTCTGAAATTTTAAGTTCTTTTAACACTCGAGATAAAGATTGTGCTCTAACATTTAAATCAATTGCAATTTGTTTTTGTGAAATTGTATCTAAATTTTTTTCATTTTCCAAAAGATACTTTAATAATCTCGTCCTTAAATCTAATGCATTTTGAGATAATTTCTTTTCTAAAATTTTAATTTTATCAAAAAGTGAACTGATAAGTAAAAAATTGAATTCTTTATTTTCACTGCATAAATTTTGAAAATTAATAAAATCAATTTCCAAAATTTCTCCATCTTCCTCAAATATAGCATTAGCAGGATAATTTAATTTTTTAAAAGCAGGCATTTCTGCTATAAAATTTGGAGGATTAAAATAATGCAAAGTAATTTCTTTATCACTTGCTGTACTTTTATAAATGCGTATTTTTCCCTTGAGTAAAATAAAAAATTTTTTAGCCTCTTCGCCCTCATAAAATAAAATACTATTTTTTTGAAATTTTTTTAATTTTCCTACACTAGATAAAAGTTCTAAATAATCTTTCATTATATACATTTTCCATTCTTAACTTATGTTAAATTTAATTTATCTTATTTTTGCTATATTAACGCCATAAAATTAACATTTAAGAAAGGCTTATATGAAATTTGAAACAATTAATCAAGAAAGCATAGCAAAACTCATGGAAATATTTTATGAAAAAGTTAGAAAAGATAAGGATTTAGGTCCTATTTTTAACAATGCTATTGGAACAAGCGATGAAGAATGGAAAGATCATAAAGCAAAAATAGGAAATTTTTGGGCAGGTATGCTTTTAGGCGAAGGTGATTATAATGGGCAACCCTTAAAAAAACACTTAGATCTACCTCCTTTTCCTCAAGAGTTTTTTGAAATTTGGCTAAAACTTTTTGAAGAAAGTTTAAATATAGTTTATAATGAGGAAATGAAAAATGTCATTTTACAGCGTGCACAAATGATAGCCTCACATTTTCAAAATATGCTTTATAAGTATGGTGGACATTAATTTGGCAATTTTTTTGCCAAATCTTTTTTTACCTTTTGTAAAATCTCCTCATCCTTAGAAAAATCAAAAAATTTAAACTCATTTCCATGTTGCATAAAACCATCGAGCAAATCTCCACTCAAACGATTTTTAAGATCAAGCTCTGCTATTTTAAACCCATCTAAAGTGCTAGCAAATTCTTTTAAACGACTCGGAATTTCTTTAAGTTTAGTATAAAGATAGCAAGTACTTTTAAGCCCTACACGACCTACACGGCCACGAAGTTGATGTAAGGTAGCAAGTCCTAAACGTTCTGCACCTACAATCACTATCATGCTCAATCTTGGCAAAGAAATACCTACTTCCACCACTGTAGTGCTTAGTAAAATATTTCCCTCATCTCTAAAACGCTCTAAAATTTCATCTTTTTGTTTATCTTTTCCATGAGTTACAAAAACTTTTTCATAATGACTCTGCCAATATTCTTTGGCCTGCTCTAAAGATAAATAAGGAATCTTATCACTAGCACTCACTAAGGGATAAATAATGATAATTTGATGATTTTTAACAATTTCTTCCTTGATCTTCTCGCTAAGCTTAGAAAAGCCTTCATTTTGTATGCAATAAGTTGTAATATCTTTTTCAAAAGGCATTTGTTTAATAAAGCTAAAATTTAAAAGTTCAGATTGTATCATGCTTAAAGTTCTTGGAATAGGCGTAGCTGAAAACTGTATAAAATGAGGGGTAAATTCTTGTTTATTTAAAGAATGAATTTTCTCACGCTGAGCTGATCCAAAACGATGTTGTTCGTCTATCATTACAAGTACGGCATTATGGCTTTCTAAATGAATTAGAGCATGAGTGCCTATAACAAGATTTGCTTTTTGGATATTTTGTTCTAAATCTTTTTCTTTTTTACCCCCTTTAATAAACAAAATATTCATAAAATCAGGTAAAAATTTCTTAGCCTCTTCATAAAGCTGATACGCTAAAATACTAGTAGGTGCCATTAAAATAGCTTGCTTAGGATAAACCATCAAAGCCGCACCAAGTAAAACCAAGGTTTTACCACACCCCACATCACCCATAATCACACGCCTTTTGGCTTCTTTTGAGTGTAAATCTTTTTCTATGTCTTTTAAGGCATTAAGCTGATCTTTAGTAAGAGAAAAAGGCAAATCTTTAAGCCAATTGGCTATATTAAAAACATTGATTTGATGAGCTTTAAAATGCGTTTTTTTAGCTTTTAAACGCTTTAAAAAATTATATATTTCTATATATTTTAAATCTTTGCTAAAATTTTGCAAATTTTCAAACATAAAAAAACTTTTTTCATCATAAGCATGCAAATTTAAAAGAAAATGTATATATTTATCCTCTATGCCACTTTCTTTTAAATTTACATAATTAAGATATTTATGTATAAAAGCAGCAATTTTTGTATCTTTTAAACCTAAAATTTGATACTTTGGACTAAAACCCTCAAAAGAAGTTAAAATTTTAGGATTGTTAAATTGCCAAGTGTGATTAAAATGCGAGAGTTTAGCATTAAAAATAAGCTCTTTTCCTACCTTACAAATACCAAAATGCCAAGCTCTAGGATGAAAAAACACAAAAGAAATATTTTCTTGCCATTCCTCACAAAAACCTAAACCAAAAAGTTGATTTTTTCTTGAACTAACGCTTTTTATAGTGATTTTTTGGGTACAAATTTCATTTTCTTTAGGATTTTTACTTGGATTTAAATTTTCAATTTTTTTAGGTAAAAGAAGCGCTAAATCAATAGCACTTCTAATTTTTAATTTTTTAAAAAATTCAAAATCACTTTCTTTAATTTTCATTTTGTATGCTTGCAAAACTTATATTTAAAAGCTCTTGATGTTTTTTAATATAAGCATTTATGGTTTCAAGTTTAACCTTTTCCATAAGTTTTAACTCTTCTTTATAATATCCCAAATTTAAACCTTGATAAAATTCGTTAAAAGACATAGATAAACGCTTGCTTAAGCTTTCATAACGCAAAGGAGTTGATCCTATGAGAAAATTTTTAGCTTGATCAAGTTCATTTTGAGTCATGCCATTTTTTATAAAATCTTCAAAAAGCTCTTTTACGATTTTTTTAGCTTCTTTAGCGCTTTCATTTTTAGTTTGTAAATATCCAAAAACTCTAGAAAAAGACATATTCATATCAAGCATAGCATAAGCTGAGTATGCAAGACCTCTTTTAACACGAATTTCTTCCATAATCCTTGAACCAAATCCTCCTTGCCCTAGCACAAATAAGGCAATTTTTGCAAGATATAAATCCTTATCTTTAAAATCAGCAAAAAAAGGCGTAGCAAAATAAATATAAGCTTGTTCACTTTCTGGGCGTACCAAAATTTCATCTTTGATGTTTTTGCCTAACTCATATTTTTTTGGAGTATTTTTTTTGCCTATTTGAAGTTTTGATAAGAGTTTTAAAAGATCTTCCTTGGCTTGTTTTTCTTCTAAATCTCCTCCTAAAATCACAACCAAATCACTAAGATGGATAAAATTTTTATAAAAATTTTGCAAATCTTTTAAAGACAAAGTTTCTATACTTTTTTCATCTCCATCATTTGGACTTTGAAATTCTTTACATTTAAAAATTTGAGCATTGAGTAAATTTTTTGCTAAATAATCAAAATCACTATTTTTACTCGCGAGCTCACCTAAGGCATTGATTTTTAATTTTTGCAAAGTTTTTTCTTCTATTCTTGGTTTTAAAAGCAATTTTTCTAAACTCTTTAAAGCAAAATCAAAATTTTCTTTCAAGCAAGAAAGATTGATTTCCAAACTTTCAAAACCACTACTTGCCTCTAAATTTATCGCTCTAAATTCTAAATCCTTAAAAAATTTATCATCCACGCCTTCATTTAAAATACGTGAAAACATCTTAGCTAAGCCTGCTATTTCATCATAACTTCTAGCACAATTTCTAAAAACAAGCTTTAAAACAACAATAGGAAAATCAGAATTTTTTTCAAAAATAAAAGGGATTTTAATACCCCTACTCTCTAAATACTGCATTAAAACCTTTCTAAAATTTCATAAGCGGTATTGCGTTTAGCTGGATTTTCGCCTAAACTTCTAATCAGCCTTATCATCTCATCTTGATTCATTCTATAACTTGCTCCTGCAGCACTTACTACATTTTCTTCCATCATAGTTGAGCCTAAATCATTGGCCCCAAATTTTAAAGCAAGCTGGCCTATAAGTGAGCCTTGAGTTACCCAAGAACTTTGTAAATTTTTAAAATTATCTAAATAAAGTCTTGCTAAAGCTAAAAGTCTTAAATATTTGTTAGAACTTTGTTTCATAATCTCTGGATGTTTTTGGATTAAAGCAGTATTATCACTTTGAAAGCTCCATAAAATAAAAGCTCTAAATCCCCCTGTTTCATCTTGTAATTTTCTCAAATGCTCAAAATGATCGATGATTTCTTCATCATTTTCAACCGTTCCAAACATCATAGTAGCTGTGCTTTTCATACCAATTTTATGAGCTTGGCGATGTACTTCTAACCAAGTAGCTGTATCACATTTATTTGGTGCGATAATATCACGCACCCTATCGCTTAGCACCTCAGCACCTGCTCCTGGTATAGAAAATAAACCTTTAGCTTGCAATCTTTTTAACACTTCAGTGATTGAAATTTTAGATGCTTTTGCAATATAAGCGATCTCAACTGCTGAAAAACCATGCACAGTGATATTTGGATAATGTTCTTTTATCCAAGAAACTAATTCTTCATACCATTCTATTTTTAATTTTGGATGCACCCCGCCTTGAAAAAGAATTTGTGTTCCCCCGATAGCTTCAAGCTCTTCTATCTTTTTGCCTATCTCTTCAAAGCTTAAAATATAAGCATCATCTTCTTTATGATGGCGATAAAAAGCGCAAAAAGAACAATCAATACAACAAACATTGGTATAATTAATATTTCTATCCACAACAAAAGTGGTGATTTTTTCAGGATGAAGTTCTAATTTTCTTTTATAAGCCATTTCTCCAAGTTCTGTTAAACTTGCATGGTGTAATAAATCTAAAGCTTCTTTTTTATCCAGTCTTTTCAAAATTTTTCCTTGTTTTTTACATAATTAAAATAATTATAGCATTTAAAATATAAATTATGCTATAGTTTCGCTTATGAATTACATTGAACTATTAAAAAATAATAAAAATATCAGAATATTAGCTTCGGTTCAGTTTATAGTATATTTTGGAGCATGGTTTTCTCAAACGGGAGTTTTTACCCTTTTAGTCGAACTTAATGCTCCTACTTGGGCAACAGCTACAAGTGCTATGCTTGCTTTTTTACCTGGAGTTTTACTTGCTCCTATTAATGGCGTCATAGTAGAGAAAAATAAACCTAAAAAACTTTTACTCAGTATGATTAGCATAGAATTAATTTCTATTTTTTGTCTTATTTTTGTCACAAGTCTTAGTATGCTTTGGCTTTTATTTATTTTAATTTTCATAAGACTTTGTGTTGCTTCGATTTATTTTCAAGCTGAAATGAGTTTATTGGCCAAAATTTTAACTCCTCAAGAACTTAAACTCGCTAATGAAATGCACAGTGTCATTTGGGCGATTTCTTATACAGCAGGTATGGCAAGTGCGGGAATTTTTATTTATTTTCTAGGAGTTAAAACCACTTTTCTATTTGACTGTATACTTATACTCATAGGCATTTCTTTTTTAGTAAGATTAAGCATTCCTGATTTTCATCAAAAAACACAAAGTCGCTTTTTTACCATGATAAAAGAAGGATTTTTCTATGTTTTAAACAATAAGATAATTTTTCATCTTATCTTGCTTCACGCTTTTATAGGTTTAACTGCTTATGAAACCTTGGTTACGCTTTTAGCGCAACATCAATATAAAGAAGTTTTATCTGCTGCTTTAGTAATAGGGTTTTTAAATGCAGTACGTGCTTGTTCTTTAGCTATAGGACCTATGGTTTTAAGCAAATTTATTAATGATAAAAATTTATTTTACATGTATCTTGGTCAAGGCTTGGGTATTATACTTTGGGCTTTAACTCAATTTAATTTTTATATTTCTTTTTTAGGTTTAATCGGTGCAGGTTTTTTTACCTCAGCGCTTTGGGCTTACACCTACACTATGATACAAAAAAATGCCGACAAAGAATATCATGGTAGAGTGATCGCTTATACAGATATGATTTATCTTAGTTTTAGCGCTATTATTTCAATGCTTATGGGCTTTTTATTTGAAATAGGCTTGAGTTTAGAACTAATTACAGGCTTATTGGGTATGATTTTTATCTTTGCGGCATTTTATTGGAAGTGGTTTTATAAAAAATATTTGTGAAAATTCACAAATATTTTAAATTTTAAACAAATCTTGAAGATTTTTCATTGCTTCTTCATTGCTGATGGCATTATTTAGCTGCGATGAGCTTAATTCATTGAGCTCTATTTCATAACCACTTAACATAGAAGCAAGGCGAATATTAATACCATTTTTTCCTATAGCTTTGCTTTTTTGTTCGCTATTTAAACTTACAATAGCTTTTTTATCTTCAATTTTTACAGAATTTACAATAGCAGGAGCCAAGGCACGAGAAATTAAAATTTCACTCTCATTTGTAAATTCTATACAATCAATATTTTCATTATGAAGCTCTTTGCTTACCGCATTAATTCTTACACCTTTAACACCTACTGTAGCTCCTACAGGATCGATATTTGTTCCATTGGCCTGAAGAATGATTTTTGCTCTTTCACCTGGAATTCTAGCACATCCTATAATATTGACATAACCATCTTTGATTTCTGGAACCTCAGCTTCAAGTAAACATTCTAAAAATTTAGGACTTGTACGACTAAGCTCGATTTTAATACCCTTATCTGTATAAACACGGCGTATCACAGCTTTTACCACATCACCTATTTTAAACTTTTCCCCTTTAATGCGATTTTTTCTCGGTAAAAAAGCTCTTAATTCATCTATTTCAATAAAAGTATTTTCTTCATTATCCACTCTAACAACTGTACCAAAAACCATTTGCCCTACTTTGTTTTTATACTTTTCAAAAATAGTTTGTTCTAATAATTTTTGTATATGATATTCAAGTTCTTTATGCAAGGTATTTACCGCAGTTCTTCCTAAATTTTCCAAAGAACATTCATAGGTTAATTCATCTCCTATTTCAACATCTGGAGCTTCTGATTTTGCCTTACTTAACGCGATAAAACTCTCACTTTTATTTTGCAATCTCTCGTCATTATCTGCTACTATGGTAATTTTTTGATAAAGATTTAAATTTTTAGGATCCACAAAAAACTCATATTCTTGTCCATAAATTCTTTTTGCAGTATTGATTAAAGCGGTAGCTACCTTTTCTCTTACATTCTCTAAGTTTAAATTTTTTTCATTAGCAATAGATTCGATAATATCTGCTATCTTTTCCATATTTTATAAAACCTTTTTTGTGGGAAATTTAAATAATGTAGATAAAAATTATATCCTTAATAAGTTTAATTAAAAGTAAAATTTGCTAAAATTATAGATTAAAATGAAAATTCTTAAGGATTTAGCTATGGAATTAAAATTGGCAAGAACTTTGATTAATGAAAAACCTAAAAATATTAGCCTAGAAAAAATCGAAGAGGCTATAGAAAAAGAAGGACAAAAGTTTTTTTATTTTGATAAAGATAATACACACAAACAACTCATTGCCCTTGTAAATCATTTTGAAAAAAAAGGAGTAAGCATTTATCATAGAACCGTAAAATACGGACTTGATGATAATGATTTTATGTATGAGGTACATATTCTTTGAGTGCTAAAAAACTTTTTATCCAAACTTTAGGTTGTGCGATGAATGTCAGAGATTCTGAGCATATGATCGCAGAATTAACACAAAAAGAAAATTACGCACTAACAGAAGATATCAAAGAAGCAGATCTTATTCTTATTAATACCTGTTCAGTGCGTGAAAAACCTGTGCATAAACTTTTCTCAGAAGTGGGTGGCTTTGAAAAAGTTAAAAAAGAAGGTGCTAAAATAGGAGTTTGTGGATGCACTGCATCACATTTGGGAAATGAAATTTTCAAACGTGCTCCTTATGTGGATTTTGTTCTAGGGGCAAGAAATATTTCCAAAATCACTCAAGCTATAAAAACTCCAAAATTTATGGGCGTGGATATAGACTATGATGAAAGTGAATTTGCTTTTGCAGATTTTAGAAATAGTATTTATAAATCCTATATTAATATCTCCATAGGTTGTGATAAACACTGCACTTATTGTATAGTGCCACATACTAGAGGAGATGAAATTTCCATACCTTTTAACATCATCTACAAAGAAGCTCAAAAAGCTATTGAAAAAGGCGCTAAAGAGATTTTCTTGCTAGGACAAAATGTCAATAACTATGGCAAAAGATTTAGAAACGAACATAAAAAAATGGACTTTTCAGATCTTTTAGAAGAACTTAGCACTATAGAAGGTTTGGAACGCATTCGCTTTACAAGTCCACATCCTTTGCACATGGATGATAAATTTTTAGAAGTTTTTGCCAATAATCCAAAAGTTTGCAAATCCATGCATATGCCTTTACAAAGCGGCTCAAGTGAAATTTTAAAAGCTATGAAGCGTGGCTATACTAAAGAATGGTATTTAAATAGAGCTTTAAAACTTAGAGAACTTTGTCCAAATGTTAGCATTTCTACAGACATTATTGTAGCTTTTCCAGGGGAAAGTGAAAAAGATTTTGAAGAGACTGTAGATGTTTTGGAAAAAGTGCGTTTTGAACAAATTTTTTCTTTTAAATACTCCAAACGCCCTTTAACAAAAGCCGCAACCATGCCTAATCAAATCGATGAAGAAATAGCTTCAAGAAGACTTAGCACCTTACAAAATCGTCATAGTGAAATTTTAGATAAAATTGTAAAAAAACAAGAAAATAAAACTTTTAAAGTTTTATTTGAAGAATTAAGAGCAGGCAATAGCATTGCTGGAAGAACAGATAATAACTTTTTAGTTCAAGTTGAAGGTAGCGAAGAACTTTTAGGGCAATTTAAAGAAGTAAAAATAACTAATGCAAAGCGTATGGTTTTATATGGGGAAATCGTTTAAAATCCATTGCTTAACATATATAATTTTCATCTTGCAATGGCTTATTTTTTTAAGCTGTAAAAAGCACTATAAAGGTGAAAAAGTTGACCGTAAAGCTGGTGTGATACTTTTTTGGCATGGAAAATTAGCACTTATGCCTTTTGCGTTTAGACATTATAGGCAAAAAAATAAAAAAGCCTATGTCATGATCTCTCACCATAAAGATGGAGAGCAAATTGCAAAAATCATCAAGCTTTTCGGTCTTGATACTGTAAGAGGAAGCACTTCAAGGGGTGCTAGCAGTGCACTTAGAGCTGCATTTAAAGTTTTAGAACAAAATGACGATATAGTTATCACGCCCGATGGTCCACGAGGGCCTTATCATAGTATTTCAGATGGGTCTATCATTTTGGCTCAAAAAAAAGAACTAAAGATAAGAATTTTAAACTATGAAGCAAATCGTTTTTGGGAATTTAAAAGTTGGGATAAGATGATCATGCCAAAACCTTTTAGTAGGATTACTTATAGTCTAAGTGAACCTTTGGATATTTTATCTTTAGATAAAGAAAAAGCTAAAGAATTTCTAATGGAACAATTTGATAAAATTAGCTTAGCTGATCAATTTAAGGAATGAAATGTTATTTTTACTTAAAAAAATATTTCCACAACTTTTTATTAGTATTATTTTAGAAGATAAAAAAAATATTGTAAAAGCTTCTATTTATAGAGGAAATAAACTAATCAGTAGCAATGAAAAAACTTTTGATAAAAGCGAAAATTTATTAGAATACGTAAAAAATTTAAGCAAGCATTTCTTATTTTACCACACTGCTTTATTTTTAGATGCCAAAGAACAAGGATTAATACCTAGTACAAATATTCAAGATTGTGAGCACTTTAATATAGGAAAAATCAGCTTACAGCATATTTTGTTTAATAATGCCCTTGTTTATACGGCTACCGAACATGTAGAATATTATAGCGAGCTTTTTGAAGAATATAGAGGTTTAGATTTTTTATATTCCCCTTTTGCTCTTCTTTACTACAATATGCAAAAAGAAAAACAGCCTGATGATCAAATTTTACTTTATGGATTTAAACAAGGACATCTTTTGGCAATTATTGTTGCTAAAGGCAATACTATTTTATACGGTGATTTTAAAATATTTGAGCAAGAATTAGGTTTAGAGCTTGAACTTCCATCGGAAGATAATCAAGAAATTGAAAACAACAACGATGATACTGAAGTTACCTTAGATAACTTCAATGAAGCCTTAAATAATAAATTTGATCTACTTGATCAAGAAAATAATCTTGAAACTTTGGATAATAATGATAATTTTAATCTTGATGAATTAAATCAATTTAGCAATGATATGGAACTTTGCCGTTATATTATTACGAGCATTGAAAAATTTTATAATGATGATAAATATGCTGGGGTATTTATCAATGGTATTTTATTATATAGCGAATCAGATATTAACATAAGTGCTATTGATTTTTTAGAAAGTGAAACTTTTTTAGAGATAAAAACCAAACAAATCAACACCTTAGATCTTATGATAGAATTGATGCAAAAGGAGCTTAAATGACTTATAGCTTCATACAACCAAGAAAAAAGCCTATTTTCACACTCTTTGATAAAATTTGGCTAGGACTTTTTGGTTTTAGTATATCATTTATCTTGCTAGTATATTTTACATATACAATAAAAATTGCATTAATCAATAGCTCTATCAATAATGAAAAACAACAAGTTATAGTGCTTCAAAATCAAACTAAGCAAAATGAAATGCTTTATGAAATTTTATTTGATCAAAGCCAAATAGCGAAAAATTTTAACACTCAAAATCAAATTGTTAAAGAAAGCTTAAGAAATCTATTTGATATTATTGTAAAAACTGATAACATTACTCTTGAAAGTGTTGAACAAGACGAATATTCCTTAAAGCTTATCGGAGTCACTCCTACAAGAGAAATGTTTACTCTACTTTTAGAAACCCCTTTAAAAAGCATCTTTGATCAAAGCTATACAACCTATTATCGCTTAGATAATGGGTGGTATCGTTTTGTTAGTATTAGTAAACAAATTCCAGGAGTTGCAGATGAAAGATAAAAGTCTAGAAGAAATTGATTTATTAAAGCTTATCATTTGCGCGTTAAGTTTTATAAGCGTTTGCACAGCCTTGATCTTATTTTTACTTTTACCGACATTAAAAAATTATAAACAAGCAAATCTTAGAGAAAACTCACAACTTGCTATCTTAAAGGCCGCTAAATTAAAATTTGACTTTAGTGAAGATAAAATATCAACTCTAAGAAGCGAAAACAACAAAAGTTTAGAGCAATTTGAGCAAAATTTTAATATAGGAAATTTTGATATTTTTTTACAAAAATATTTTCAAAATGTAAAAATTCAAGAAACTAAGCCCGAAAAACAAGAAAAATATCTAAAAAACCGCTTAGCCATTAAAGCGACAATGAACAATCCTAGAAGGCTTTATGATTTTATTGATGCTCTAAAAAACTATAATAACTTAATCAAGCTTGATTATCCACTTAATCTTAAAGCAGGAGAGCAAGGTATCTCTATAGATCTTACTCTCAAAGTTTATTCAAGCTAAACTCACATCTTCGCCTTTTAAAATTTGATTCATAGTATTCATTGCACACATTTTTCCACACATAGAACATGAGTTTAAATCATCAGGACGACGCTCATTAAACATTTTTTTGGCCTTTTCTCCATCAATAGCAAGTTTAAACATTTTCTCCCAATCTATCTCTTGCCTAGCCTTACTCATCTCATCATCTCTTGCTCTTTCTTTTGGAAGTTTAGCTATATCTCCTGCATGAGCTGCAATTTTAGTCGCAACTATACCCTCTCTAACATCTTCTAAATTTGGAAGTCTTAAGTGTTCAGCAGGTGTTACATAACACAGCATATCAGCACCGCTAGCTGCAGCCACAGCTCCTCCAATAGCACCACTAATATGATCATACCCTGCGCCAATATCTATTACCAAAGGTCCTAAGACATAAAAAGGCGCTCCTTTACATAAACGCTTTTCTAATTGCATATTTGCCTCTATTTCATTAATAGCCATATGCCCTGGACCTTCTATCATTACTTGAATCCCAACATCCCAAGCCCTTTGAGTAAGGAGTGATAATTCTATAAGTTCTGAAATTTGCGCCCCATCACTTGCATCGTGAGTAGAGCCAGGACGCAAAGCATCGCCCAAAGATAAAGTTACATCATATTTTAAACAAATGTCAAGCAAATCATCATAATACTCAAAAAAAGGATTTTCAGCATCTTTCATCATCATCCAAGCATAAAGTACAGAGCCTCCTCTTGAAACTATATTTGTAAGTCTTTTACTTTGTTTAAAAATATGCGCTGCGCGAGAATTAATACCTGCATGAATTGTCATAAAATCAACCCCACTTTTAGCATGATGATATACAACATCTAAAAAGTCTTTGGCATTAATTTGCTTTAAATCTTTTTCTAAAAATCCTACCGCATCATATACAGGAACTGTTCCTATCATAGCTTTTGAAACATTAACAAGCTCGTCTCTAAAACGACTTGTTTTGCCATAATTGCTTAAGTCCATAATCGCTTCTATGCCAAATTTATGAGCAAGCTCTACTTTTTTCATTTCCTCGCTATAATCAACGCAATCATTTGAAACTCCTAAATTTACATTAACCTTAGTACGCAGTCCAAAACCTATACCATTTGGATCAAGACTTTTATGATTAATATTTGCAGGGATAATAATTTTACCGCAAGCAATATTTTCAAGCAAAAAATCTTTACTTAAATTTTCTTTTTGCGCAACAATCTGCATTTCTTTAGTAAAAATACCTTCTTTGGCATAATTCATTTGAGTTTTCATAAATTTATCCTTTAAAAAATTTGGATAAATGAAGGGTGAGTATAAATTTTTAAAGTATTGAAATTTATAAATCTTCCCGACGCTGGTATTATCCAGATCCGGTTCGGTCTAAGCTTTTAGCTTACTCTCAGCCTGTTACACAAGCTCCCGTCATTTATGTTTTAATTATACACTTTAAATATTTATTTTTGCTTTATGCGTGCAGTCTTTGTAAAATTTATAAGTTCTTCTGTAGTTTTTATATGATAAGGAAGTTTTCCAAGGCAATATTTAAAAATTTCAGCAGCTGCTAAAGCATCATCTAAGGCCCTATGATGCGTATTTTCCACGCCCAGAAATTCTTTCAAAACCTCTAGTTTATATTTTGGACTTTCTATACAACATTGTGCAAATTCTATAGTGCAAATACGACGATTAAGCAAAATGCCAAAACCACACTCATTTAAAGCCCTAGAAATAAAACTATAATCAAAACGCACATTATGCGCTACAAAAATACTGTCTTTTAAAAAAAGCCTAAAATCACTTAAAACCTTTGCTAAACTTGGAGCATTTTCCACCATCTCATAAGTAATACCCGTAAGTTCGGTTATATTTTCTGGAATTTCTTTTACTTTAACAAAACTTTGAAAGCGTGCAATTTCTTTAGAATTTTGAATTTTTACTGCTCCAATTTCTAAAATTTCCCCCTTACTTACACCACCAGTACTTTCTATATCTACTATGCAAAAAATTTCATCTTTAATTTTTGTTGTGCGTGTTTTAAGGGTAAAAATATTATCTTTATTCAAAGTTAAACCCAAACCCAAAAGCTCAAAAGTTTCCAAATCTAAATCAAAATTTTTTAATTCTTCAACTTTGGCAAACTCTTGCATCACCCAATCATAAGGCTTGCTTTGCTTATTTAATATAGAAATAATCTGATCAATTTGCTGTAAACTCAAAATTCAAGCTTTAAAGATGAAATTGCAGTTTTATAATCATTAGAAGAAAAAATATAACTTCCAGCCACCAAAATATCAGCTCCGGATTCTTCTAAATCGCTAGCATTTAAACCATTAACACCACCATCAACCTCTATAAAAACTTTAGCATTTTTTTTATCAATCATTTGGCGCAATTCTTTGATTTTTTCATGTACCAAAGGTAAAAATTTTTGTCCACCAAATCCAGGATTAACACTCATTAAAAGTACCATATCTACAAATTCTAGCATGTGTTTAATAGAATCAATAGAAGTGTGTGGATTTAAAACAATAGCAGGATGGATTCCTTGACTTCTTATATATTCACAAAGTCTTATAGGATGAACTTCGCTTTCTATATGAAAAGAAATAAATTTTGGTTTCAAAGGGATAAAAAGATCTATAAATTTACTTACATCTTTAACCATCAAATGCACATCTAATGGCAACTTACTAATAGTTGAAATTTTTTCGATCACGCAAGGTCCAAAAGTCAAATTTGGAACAAAGTGTCCATCCATTACATCAATATGTAAAAGATCTGCACCTGCAGCTTCAATAGCTTTAACTTCTTCTTCTAATTTTAAAAAATTTGCAGACAATAAACTTGGAGCTACATACATGATCAAAACCTTAAACTATATATAAATGTGATAAATAATATTTTATCGACTTATATATTAAAAAAACTATAAATTATGGAATATTTTAAGCTTAATTTTGATAAAATCTCCATTTAAAAATTTTCATAAGGACAAGAAAATGGCAAGAGTATGTCAAATCACAGGCAAGGGTCCAATGGTGGGTAATAATGTCAGCCATGCTAACAATAAAACAAAAAGACGCTTTTTACCTAATCTCAGAACAGTTCGTGTAACTTTAGAAGATGGCACCACGAGAAAAATGAGAATCGCAGCTTCTACTCTAAGAACTCTAAAAAAACAAAATTCTAAATAATTTTGAGGATTTATTCCTCAATTTTAAAATTTCCAATTTAAAAATAAACTTTAATAAATCACTTATATAACACATTTAAAAATTATTATTAATTTTATTATTTTTTAAGCCAAAAATATCTTTTAATAGTGTAAAATACCTTGTTAAATGAATTTTAAATTTCACTAATACAAGGAGAGTTTATGCTACATGAATATAGAGAATTAATGTCAGAGCTAAAAGGTAAAGATGCTCATTTTGATAAACTATTTGATCGTCATAATGAACTTGATGACATGATTAAAGATGCAGAAGAAGGTAGAACTTCTCTTAGCAGCATGGAAATTTCAACCTTAAAAAAAGAAAAGCTTCATGTAAAAGATGAACTTAGCCAATATCTAGCAAATTATAAAAAATAAGGCAAAACAATGTTTGGAAGTAAAATAAACCATTCTGATCTTCAAAAACTTGAAGAAGAAAATAAAAATCTTGCACATAAAATTGAAAAATTTCAATCGGAAAATTTAGAATTAAAAAATAAAATTACATCATTAGAACAAGCGGCTTTAGAGTCTAAACTTAAAACAGATCTTTTAAATGTTTTATTAACTGGGGTTTTAAAAAATATTACTATTGTTCAAGGCGATATGTTAGAAAATGTAAATAAGGCAGAAGTTATCTCTAGCTATTCTAAAACTTCTCTTGCTGAAATGGATGAACTTAACCATATTGCTAATTCTATCAATGCTTCCTTAGGGGATATTACAGAATCAGCCAATAAAACAAGAGATGTTGCAGGAACATTGCATAGAAGTGTAGATGAAATTACTAATGTAATTAATCTAATTAAAGATGTTTCCGATCAAACCAATCTTTTAGCTCTTAACGCTGCCATAGAAGCTGCACGTGCAGGTGAACATGGGCGTGGTTTTGCTGTTGTTGCCGATGAAGTAAGAAAACTAGCTGAAAAAACACAAAAAGCAACCACAGAAGTTGAAATGAATATCAACCTTCTAAAGCAAAATGCAAATGAAATGTATACTCAAAGTGAGCAAGTTGAAAAAATTTCTATAGATTCTAATGCTCATATTATGAGTTTTTCCGAAAAATTTACTCACTTAGTAAATGAAGCGCATTCTACTAATTCAAATGCAGTTGGTATCGCTTCAGAAGCTTTCGTATCTTTAGCAAAACTAGATCATATAGCTTTTAAATTAAATGGTTATAAAGAAATTTTTTCCAAATCAGGAAAGCAATTAGCCGATCATACATCTTGTCGCTTAGGAAAATGGCTTGCTAGCACAGGAAAAGAAAGATTTGGGCAAAATAAAAGCTTCTTAAAAATTAACGAGCCACATGAAAAAGTTCATGAAAATATGAATAATGCTATAACAATAGCAAATACAGAAGATATTAGCAAAGATATTACTCAACATAGCATAATTAATAAATGCGAAGTTGCTGAAAATGCATCGCTTGATCTTTTCAATGTATTTAAAGAAATGCTTGATGAGTCAGATCATTAAAATCCTAGGTTGAACCTTTTTAAGGTTTAACCTAAATAATCTTTAATTTTCCCCACTTTTCCTTTAAAAACCACATATAAGCAAAATCAAGCAAAGGCGTTCTTATCATATTTTTACATTTTTTTTCAAAATCCTGCACCTTAACATAAACAGCTTCAATCTCTTCATCATCAACTCCACCTCCAGAAGAAATTTTATCTTTTTCATCAACTTCTACGAAATAAAAGCTTTGCTTGCTTACACCTGAACCAAACCCTGTATAAAAATCTCCTATTTTTTCTAAATTTTTAGGAGCATATCCTAGTTCTTCTATACATTCTTCTTTTGCTATTTCCTCTAAAGATAATTTTTTATCCACAAGCCCAGAACAAAGCTCTATAGTATAGCCCATATCATCATCTTTTACATAATCTTTATCATGCATTTGATGATACCAAAGTGGTATACGAAATTGGCGTACAAAAATAAAACTTTCTAATTCTTTATGATACAAAAGCACTGAAACACTATCTTTAGATTCTATAAAATCCCAAGTGCAAAGCCTACCATTACTTTCATAAGCAAATCTCTTAGGCTTAATATAATTTGATTTTTCAAAAGAAAGTTCTTTTAAATTTTTAAACGCCATAATAAAACCTTTTATTTATTTTTCACATTGTACTTTATTTTTGCTTTTTTGAAAATATAAAGGTGATTAAAGCCTTAAAAAATTAAAAATCATATTTATAACTTAACCAAAAACTTCTTCCTTCTGTATAATCTTGATAGCGATTTGCATATCCAGCAGGATTAGCCCCATCCCATCTTGTAACTTGCGGATTAAAGAAATTTTTATCAAAAAGATTTTGCACTGCAAAACTTAAGCTAGATTGCTTATTGATTTTATAATTTATCCCTAAATCTACTATATAAAAAGGCTTATATTTTTGCCATGGCAGACTACCATTACCGCCACCTTTTGCTTTAGCTATAGCATCAAGTCTTGCTCGTGTTTTTATATAGGAACTAAATTTACCTCGCTCATAGTTTAATTTTAACATTGCTATATGTCTTGGTAAATTTTCTATTCTATCACCACCAAACCAATTTTTTTGACCATCTTTGTAGCGATTATCCATAAAAGTATAACTTGAATTTAGGCTAAAGCCATTGTAAGTTTTGGTATTAAATGCAAATTCTATACCTTTAGTCTGCGTTTTTCCAAGATTAATAGGACGCTTACAAACAATGCCATTGCTACAATTAATATCATTTTGCATACCTGTTAAATCTTCACTACTGATTTGATTTGTAAAATCAGTAATAAATCCTGTAATAGAATAATGTGCAAAATCAAATACCATAAAATCAACACCCAATTCATAATTTATACTTTCTTCTGGTTTTAAGTCAGGGTTTCCAAAATAAGCATTATTATTGGCATAATTATAATATCCATTTGTCAACTGCTTGGCAGCAGGAGTTTTATAGCCTTTTGAAACACCTCCTTTCAAGGCTATATTATCATTTAAGTGATAAACCAAATAAACCCTAGGCGTAAATTCAGAATCAAACAAATCGCTATAAATATAACGCAAACCTGTAGTAAAAATCAAATCATCGGCTATAAAATACTCATTTTCCCCATAAAGCGCAACCGTGGTTTGATCAAGATTTTTACCTCTTATTTGACTACCTGCGCTTGCTTGATCATTTTTTAATATCTCATAATCAATCCTTGCACCAAAGGTATTTACTAAATTACCGTATTGACCTAAATTCCAAGGTAAAACAACCTTACCTTCTCCTACCCAAATTTGGCTATGCAGCTCCTTATCCTTAGTGCTACCATATTGTAAATATGAGTTAGTTGAACCAAAATCATAGTTACCATCATGATTCAAAACAATATTATCCTTAAAAAGTTGTCTTTCACTTTTAATAGCCCTACTACTTGTAGAATTCACTGAAATTTCATTAATATATCGTTCTATATCAAAATATATATTATTTTTATCATCTACTGTCCAATTAAGCCTAGAACCAAAACCTAAACTAGTAAAAGCACCTGGACTATGACTAGCAATTTGATAATTATCAGGTCTTTGGTTGCCATTATTCCAAACCGGTGTAGGCCATTTTAAATCAGAAGCTGCCTTATCATAATACTTCAACCTTGCAGAAATTGATAATATATCTTCAATCAAAGGAGTTGCCACATAAGCGTTAAATCCCCCAGCATTGCCATAGTGATTAGAGTGCTGTTGCAAAAGAGTGTTAAATTCTATATTCGCCTCAGTCTTATCAGGATTTTTCTTAGTGATAATATTTATCACACCGCCTACAGCATCACTGCCATAAAGTGTAGAAGCTGGACCACGTATAACCTCAATACGCTCTATCATAGACAAAGGTGGTAGATATCCTGACTCACTGCCACTAAAACCATTATCATAAAACCCATTTGCAACACTTTGACGTTTTCCATCAATTAAAACTAGAGTATAAGAACTACCAAAACCTCGTATGCTAAAATCATAAGTGCCTGTTTTATTCATAGTCACATCTACACCTGGAATATCTCCTATAGCCTCCCCTATATCCTTAATTGGCTTTTTTTCAAGCTCTTCTTTTGTAATGATAGAAATACTAGCAGGCGCATCAACCAAATCTTGTTCAAAACCACTAGCACTAACCACAACATCATTAAGTTGATATTTTTCTTCTGCTTTTAACAAAGCTCCAGATAAAATTAAAAAACACAGTAAACTTTTTTTAAATTTCATATTTTTAATTTGAGTCAAATTAATTCCTTTAAAAATAATTATTTTGATATTTAAAATCATTTTTGAAGTATAAAAAAAGAATACTTTTAATTAACTTAATTTTGATAACAATTATAAATAATAAAATTATTTAAAAAAGCGAAGTAAAAGCCTAAGCCTCTTGATAGGCTCCAAGCTTTAAAATTTTCTGCATACGATTTGCAGAAAGTTCTCGTACGTCAATATTTTCAAGTTCATTTAGAGATTTTTTTACATAATCAGCAATAGCTACTGCTGCAGCTTCTTTATTACGATGTGCACCATTTGTAGGCTCATCTATAACATCATCAATTAAACCTTGAGATTTTAAATCATCAGCCGTTACCTTCATAACCTTGGTTGCAGCTTCACTTTTTGCAGGATCATTCCAAAGTATTGCAGCACAACCTTCAGGAGAAATTACTGAAAAAACAGAATTTTTCATCATTGCAAGTCTATCTGCAACCCCTATAGCTAACGCCCCGCCACTACCGCCTTCTCCGATAACTATAGCAATGGTCGGTATTTTCAAATCACTTAATTCATATAAATTTCTAGCGATAGCTTCACTTTGCCCTCTTTCTTCAGCACCTATTCCAGGATAAGCACCTGGAGTATCTATCAAAAATAAAATAGGAATTTGAAATTTCTCTGCAAGTCTTGCTACTCTTAAGGCTTTACGATATCCTTCAGGATGTGGCATCCCAAAATTTCTAGCGATTTTATCTTTTGTTCCACGTCCTTTTTGCTCACCAATTACAATTATTTTTTTCTCTCCTAAATAACCCATAAAACAAACAATAGCAGGATCATCTCTAAAGGCACGATCACCATGTATTTCATGAGCGTCATTTAAAATAAGTTCAATATAGTCAAGAGCATAAGGGCGATCTGGATGACGCGCTAATTGCAAACGTTGAAAATCGCTTAAATTCTTATAAGTTTTAGAAATTTCTTTTTCAAGATTTTTCTTTAAAATCGATACAGCTTCAGTATCTCCTTTAATCTGAGCATTGATAATGTCTTCATCAATTTGCTGAATATTTTTTTCAAAATCCAAATAAGAAGCCATATTAATCTACTTTTTTAAATACAACGCAGCCATTTGTGCCACCAAAACCAAAAGAATTACTCATCACCACTTTTAAATCTACTTTTCTTGATATATTTGGAACATAATCAAGATCACATTCATCATCTTTTACAAGCTGATTGATTGTAGGTGGAACTACCCCATCTCTTAAAGCCATAACACTAACAACTGCTTCAATTGCACCTGCAGCACCCAAGCAATGACCTGTTTGTCCTTTGGTGGAACTTATAAGCGGGATATTATTGCCAAAAAGCTCTTTAATTGCTGCTGTTTCATTTTTGTCATTTACAGGGGTTGAAGTTCCATGTGCATTGATATAATCTACCTTTGGATTCCCTGCCATATTTAAAGCTTTTTTCATAGCTCTTAAAGGCCCATCTAAAGTTGGTGAAGTAATATGATGTGCATCTGCACTTTCTCCAAATCCAATTAATTCAGCATAAATTGTAGCACCGCGTTTTTTAGCCTCTTCATATTCCTCAAAAACTAAAGCTCCAGCACCTTCTCCCATGACAAAACCATCTCTTTCTTTGTCAAATGGTCTTGAAGCATGCTGTGGATCTTCATTTCTAGTTGATAAAGCTTTCATTGAAGCAAAACCACCTATACCCACAGGACAAATCGCAGCTTCTGCACCTATGACTAACATCTTTTTAGCATTTCCCAAAGCTATACTTTTATAAGCTTCTCCTATAGCATGAGTTCCTGCTGCACAAGCTGTAACACAAGAAATATTTGGCCCTTTAAGTCCATGCTCTATAGAAATCAAACCTCCTAACATATTTACAAGCGCTGAAGGTATGAAAAAAGGGGAAATTTTACGCGGACCTCGCTCGGAACAAATAATGGAATTTTTTTCTATGTTAGGCAAACCTCCAATACCAGCAGCCGAAACAATGCCAAATTCTTCTTTGTCTAATTCTTCGTTAAATCCAGCATCCTGCATTGCTTCTCTTGCTGCTTTAATTCCAAGTTGTATGAAACGGTCAATTTTTTTTACTTCTTTGCCATCAACAACCTCTAATGGATCAAAATTTTTAACTTCAGCTGCAATTTGAACAGGAAAGTCTGTGGCATCAAAAAGAGTAATTTTATTTACTCCGCTTTCTCCATTGCAAATTGCTTTAAATGAACTTTCTTTATCTAAACCAAGGGCATTGATCATACCAATACCTGTAACTACAACTCTTTTCAAGAATAAGCTCCTTGCAAGAAAAAAATTATTTTTTTAGATTGTCAATATAATTTACAACATCTTCAATTTTAATTAATTTTTCAGCATCACTATCTGGAATTTCTACTTCAAATTTTTCTTCTAAAGCCATAATAAGCTCTACAACATCTAAAGAATCAGCACCTAAATCTTCAATAATTTTTGATTCCATTTTAACTGCATCTGCATCAATACTTAATTGCTCTACTACTACTGCTTTTACATCATCAAATGTTGCCATTTGTTCTCCTTCAAAAAATTAAAATAAAGCGTATTTTACTATAAAAAGCTTAAAATATTTATAGTTTTTCATTATACTTGAAAATAAAATATTAAAACATAAAGGAAAAATAATGCTTTTCTCTAATTTAATCAAAGAAAATCAAAAAATTTGGAATGCTTATCTACATCATGATTTTGTTAAAAAATTGGAAGATAAAAGCCTAAAGCAAGAAAATTTTCTTTTTTATCTCAAGCAAGATTATATTTATTTGCTTAATTACGCAAAATGTTATGCAAGATTAGCACTTAACTCAAATACTGCAAAAGAACTTCGTTTTGCTATGAAATTTCAAAATTATATAGTTGAAGGAGAAATGGAACTTCATCGTGCAATTCTATCTCTTGGCATTAATGCAGATGAACTCGATGCAAAAGATGAAAGTTTAGTCAATATAGCCTATTCGCGTTATATGTTAAGCGTAGGTGAAAATGGAGATTTTTTAGATATGCTAGTTGCTCTTAGTGCTTGCGCTATAGGCTATGCAAAAATAGGTGCTGAAATTATAAATCGTTTAAAAAATGAAAATTTAAAAGATCATCCTTACAAGGAATGGATTTTGACCTATGGAAGTGAAAATTTTCAAAATGAAGCTAAAGAATTTGAAGATTTTGTTAATTCTTATACTTCAAGTGTTAGTGCACAAAAATTCCAAAAACTCAGCGAAATTTTTCATACTGTAACACGCTTGGAAGTGGCTTTTTGGGAGCATTCTTTAAGAATGGAATTAAATCTTTAAACATGGGCTTTTTGCCCATGTTTTTATGCAATTTTACTTGCATCAATAATATTATAATCTAAACCAACCATTTCTTTAGAAAGTCCTAATGCAAGTCCTACTAATTGTGATAAATGAATAATAGGCAATCTTGCTTTAGAATTAGTATAATCTTGAAATCTTTCTTGATAGATATCAAGCTGCATTTGACAAAGTGGACAAGGTGTTACAACACAATCAGCTTGATTTTCGCTTGCATTATTGACAATTTGACTAGACATTTTTTTCACAGATTTTTCTGCAGGATAAGAAGCATGAAAACCACAACAATCAAGGCGTTTTTCAAAAGGAACTATTTTAGCCCCTAAAACTTCTACTACACTTTCAAAACTTTTTGGATTGGTTGAACTTTCTTTTTTACCGAAAGTATCTTCAGGTCTTAAACTATGGCAACCATAAAATAAAGCTACTTTTAAATTTGAAAGCGGCTTTTTCACCTTGCTTTTTAAATTATCCAAATCCTCATAAAGCTCCCACAAAAGACTTGTAATAGGCGTTGAACCTTGATATTTCATTCCACCTTTTGCTAAAAAAGTATTGATGCGTTCTTTTGCACCCTTATCAAGAGTATTTTTTGCTTTAGTTAAAGTTAGCATACAAGTACTACAAGTTGTAAGCATTGGCATTTTCATCTCTTCTGCTAAAGCAATATTTCTTGCATTAGCTACCAAAGTCGCAATAGGATCAACACACTGCGCTTGAGAAGCCCCACAACAACTCCATCCCTTAATTTCATTCAACTTCCAACCCAAAATAGGTGCAATAGCTTCAAGTGAAATTTTAGATTCTTTTGCAGCTTGAGATAAAACACAACCTGGAAAAAAAGCGTATTCTTTTTGCATATTTTACTCCTTAACAGCAGCTTCTTGTGCCGCCTTTATCATTTTAACCAAATCTTTATGCCCTTCTATTTCATCCTCGCCAAAAACATGCATAGGATTCATCTTTCCTGCACGCATAAGTTTAAAAGCTATATCTGTTTTACCCATAGAACCTATAACACCCTCAGAACGTAAAGCAAGATAAATTTCATTCAAGCGTCCTGAACCTTCAACTAAATCTTTATAAAAAGCTTCAGCATGATCAGGCCCTAAGCCTTCATTTAAACCTTTTTTAATCGCCATCACTCTTAAATTTGCTATATCACTTACTGAACTTATACCCTTTGGACAACGATCAGCGCACTCTTGACAATGAACACAAAGCCAAAGTCCATTCATTACGCTGGGTTTTACATGCAACATAGGATCCTTACCTCGAGAGTCTGCCGCTGCACGCCAAGCATGAGTAAAAACAAAAGGTTGCATATAATCGCTACTATCTGCTTCTAATTTATTACACTCTGAAGCACAGCTACCACATAAAATACAATCCCATTGCTTGCTAATACGATCAAATTCTTCTTGACTTTGTTTACAGCCCTTTTCCGCTGAAAATTCATTTTTTGCCACCATGGCAGGACGAATTTTTCTTAAATTTTCTATAGAAGGCTCCCAATCCACAATTAAATCAGAAATTACTCTAAAATTTCCAAGCGGAGAAATGCGTATACTTGAAGGATTATCATATTCTTTTAACAAATCTTGCATTTTAGTATCACAAGCAAGATAAGAATGCCCATTCACACGAACTGCACAAGCCCCACAAATCGCAGATTGACAAGAGGCGGTAAAATTCAAAGTAATATCTTTTGTTTTTTTAATAAAAAGCAAAAGAGAGAGCAGAGTTTTTCCTTGTATATCCTTATCATCAATATCATAACTTTGTTCATATTTTTCCTTGCCATTAAAACGATCTATGATGATTTTCATTGTACTCTCCTTCCATCAAGTGAAAACTCAGTTACCACGACATCTTTATAACTAAGTTTTAATTCATCATTTTCTAAATTTACAATGCTATGTTTTAAGAAATTTTTATCATCTCGCTTTGGATAATCTTCTCTAGTATGAGCCCCACGACTTTCAAGTCTATTTCTAGCTGCTAAACAAGCACAGCGAGAAAGTAAAATCAAATTACCAAGCTCTACATAATCTGTAAAAGCAGTATTCATCACTTCATTAGGATTTGGAATACGAATTTTTTCATATCTTGCTTGTATATCTTCTAAATTTTTTGCTAGAAGATCGAGTTTTTCTTGAGTTCTAAAAATCCCCATATTATCCCAATTTTGACTTCCCAACTCTTCTCGCAATTCATACATTTCTTGACCATTTCCGCCATTATTTGTAATTTCTTTAAATCTAGCCTGCCATTTTTGAGCAAGTTCATGAGTTTTTGCCCCTTTTCCAAAACTTGCATCTTTGGCATAATTTGTCGCACCAATGCCTGCTAAATGCCCCGTTACAACTGCATCGGCTAAAGAATTTCCCCCTAGTCTATTAGCTCCATGTATAGAAATACAAGAAGCTTCTCCACCTACATAAATTCCAGCAATTTTAGTACTCATATCTTCAAATTTAGCCACTTCAATTCCACCCATAGAATAATGCGCCGTTGGACGGATAGGTACAGGAGTATCTACTAAATCAATATTTTCAAAAAGCATTGCAGTGTGACGAATTTTTGGTAAATCTTTTAAAATTTTTTCTTTTCCTAAGTGGCGTACATCGCACAAAACATAAGCTCCAAGTCCCTCACCATAACCTCTACCTTCGCGAATTTCTGTTTCTATAGCACGCGCAACCACATCTCGCGGTGCAAGCTCCATTTTTTCATGGTAATTTTTCATAAAACGCTCACCACGATTATTTAAAAGATATCCCCCTTCACCGCGCGCCGCTTCTGTAATAAGAGTTCCACCATTTGCAACTCCTGTTGGGTGAAATTGTATCATCTCGGGATCTTCAAAACCAAGTCCTGCTCTAAGAGCAGCTGCCACGCCATCTCCTGTGGCAATAAAAGGAGTTGAAGTTCTATTATAAAATATCCTTGTATATCCCCCTGTAGCAATCACCAAAGCTTTGCATAACACAGGATAAATTCCACCGCTTTGTATATCTCTTAAAACGACACCCTCGCATTTTCCATCCACAACACCTATATCCAAAAGCTCATGATCCATTAAAAATTTCACACCACTACTAATAGCATCATCTAAACAAGAATGCATTAAAATATGACCTGTTTTATCTGCAGAATAGTTACAGCGTTTCTTAGAAGCTCCTCCCATTAAACGCTGAGCTACTCCACCTTGCTCATTTCTTGAAAACAAGGTTCCTATAAAATCCATATTAAAAATAGCCTTTCCAGCTAATTCGCAAAATTTTAAAGCCGCGTCTTGATCTACCAAATAAGCTCCGCCTTTAATAGTATCATAAGCATGTAATTTATAGGAATCTCCATTAGAAAAATCAGTAACTCCATTAATTCCACCCTCTGCCATACAAGTTGCGTTACGCGATGGCATCATCTTTGTAGCTACTACAACGCTTAATTTTGGATTTTCTTTTCTCACTGCGGCTGCAGCACGCAAACCTGCTCCACCTGATCCAATTACCAAAACATCACAAGAAGGTAAATTTGTATCTTTATCCATCTTAGATGAATCATCTAAGGCATAAACTCCACTTGAACTTGCAGCTAAAGCTCCTACACTAATACAGGCTGTTTTTATAAAATCTCTTCTAGAAAATTCACCCATATCATTCTCCTTATTTAAAAAATTAATAATAATTTTTAATGTAAGTCAATCTTACATAACCGCATGCCAAAAATCCAAAAACAAACTCTCCTTTCAATATAAAATGGATTAAAAACAAATTTATAATTTAATAAATATAAAAAAGCATAAGATAAGCAATCAAAGAAGATAGATGAATATAATAAAATAAATATTAAAAAATTTTTGCAATATATCATAATCTATTCCTTGCAAATTAAACGGAATGATTATACCTTAAAAAAATAACAAAAAGTTAATATTAATTAAGATATTATTTATCTTAATTAATATATAGTTAATAAAATTATCAAATCATTAAGCCTTAAAAAGCTTAAATTCTCCATTCATAAATTGCATTCTAGCGCTTAAATGATCAAGATAAAAAACTTCAAATTTTGGATTTTGCGGAGTTTCATAAAGATTTACAAGATAAGGATATTTTTCAAACATCATTTTTTAACTTCTAAATTTGGTTCAAAAACCGCATTAGCCCTAAGTCTTAAAAAAGTCCCATCTTTTGCACAAGAACAAAATTCAATACCATTATAATTTTTTATATGCTTAAAAAGTCCTTTTGTATTTGCTGTGCAAAAATAAATTTTATCTCTCACAAGCAATGGACTTTGTATAGGACGCACTCTAGGATTTCCACAAGTTCCTAAAGTGGCTAAAAATGCTGGTGCATTGTCATCTAAAAATTGTGCTATTTCTTTTAAATCCATCATTTTTCCTTACATATATAAACCACCATTGATCTTAAGCACATCGCCTGTCACATAAGAGGCATAATCACTAAGTAAAAACGCTACACAATTAGCCACTTCTTCAGGTTCTGCAAAGCGTTTTAAAGGGATATTGTCTTGATAGGTTTGTTTGATTTCATCACTTAAAACTTCAGTCATATCGCTTTTTATGAAACCTGGAGTTACACAGTTAAAGCGTAAATTTCTACTTGCTCCTTCTTTAGCAAAAGATTTAGTCATAGCTATCATTCCACCTTTACTAGCAGAATAATTTACTTGTCCAGCATTGCCCATTTCTCCGACAATAGAAGCGATATTTACAACAGCACCAAAGCGTTTTTTACTCATGGTTTTTAAAGCTTCTCTACAACCTAAAAAAGCTGAGCTTAAATTCGTATCCACAACGCCACTAAAATCTTCTAATTTCATTCTTAAAGCAAGTTTATCATTTGTAACGCCTGCGTTATTTACAAGATAACTTAACTCTCCATCGCTCTCCACTATGATTTTTACACCATTTTCAAACTCATCTTCTTTGCTTGCATCAAATTTAATCACAGCAGCAACGCCACCACTTGCAATAATTTCATCTTTTAAAGCATCTGCAAGTTCAGGTTTTGAACGATAATTAATCCAAACTTTAAGTCCAAAACCCGCCAAAGTTTTTGCGATAGAAGCACCTATTCCCTTACTTGCTCCAGTAATTAAAACATTTTTTCCACTAAATTTCATTATCTATCCTTAATAAGTTTAATTTTAAAAATTGCAATCTTAACAAATTTCTTATAAAAAAGGCAAACAAACTAAAATAAAGCCTCATTCATTTCTTTTGGAATTTCTAAGTCTAAAATTTTAAGCACGCTTGCAGCGATATTACTAAGCCCCATATTATCTTTAATCTTTGAAACTCCCTTTGCTTGCACAAAAACAAAAACATCAAAAGTAGTGTGATTGGTAAGCAAATTTCCTTTTTCATCTTGCATAGCCTCGCAATTTCCATGATCACTTGTAATGATAAAAGCATAATCATGCTTTTTTGCACATTCTACAATCTCGCCCAAACAAGTATCCACCGCTTCAACAGCCTTTATAGCAGCATTAAAATCACCTGTATGTCCAACCATATCTCCATTTGCAAAATTTACCACTATAAAATCCTCACCCTTTTCTATGCCTTTTTTCACTGCATCACACACTTCAAAAGCACTCATTTGGGGTTTTTCATCATAAGTTTTTACCTTGGGGCTTGGGATTAAAACCCTTGTTTCATTTTCTAAAAGCTCTTCTTTTCCGCCATTAAAAAAGAAAGTTACATGGGCATATTTTTCGGTTTCTGCGGTATGAAGCTGACTAAGCCCTGCTTTAGAAATCACTTGCGCTAAAGTATTTTCAATTTTTTCTTTTTCAAAAAGCACAGGGAGTTTAAATTTATCATCATAAACACTCATAGTAAGTAAATTTTCAAAGATTTTTTCGCGTTCAAACTCTTTAAAATCCTTAGAATTTAACACTTCAACAAGTTGTTTCATTCTATCATTTCTAAAATTGATAAAGATAATGCCATCTTCTTCTCTCATACCCTTGTAATTCTCATTTTGCACTGCTTTGATAAATTCATCGGTAACATTTTCATCGTAAGATTTTTGCAGGTATTCTAATAAATTTGGCACCTTATAAGCCTTACCTAACAAGCACTCATAACATTCTTTCACCCTATCCCAACGCTTATCTCTATCCATAGCATAAAAACGCCCACAAAGTGTAGCAAAATGCACACCTAGGTTTTCACAAAATTCTTTTAAATCTTTTATGAAATTTAAGCCACTTTTTGGATTTACATCACGCCCATCAGTGATTGCGTGAGCAAAAACTTCATTGCCATTTTTCGCACAAATTTCAAGCATGGCTTTAAAATGTGTATCCATAGAATGCACCCCGCCATCACTATAAAGCCCTATAATATGCACTCTTTTACATTTTGCTAAAAGTTTTTGTAAATTCTCATTTTTTTCAAGTTCTTTGTTTTCAATGGCTTTATTAATACGCACTAAATTTTGATAAATAATACGCCCACTGCCTATACACATATGCCCTACTTCACTATTTCCCATCTGCCCTTCTGGCAAACCTACAGCTAAACCACTCGTTTTTAGTAAAGAATTTGGGACTTCCTTAAAAAGCTTTTCATAACTTGGTTTTTTAGCTGCTTCAAAAGCATTAAACTTACTATTCTTATTATACCCTATTCCATCTGTAATAATTAAAACGCATTTTTGCTTCATTTTTCTCTCTTTTATAAGAATTTTTTTGGTTAGATTTTACTAAAATTAAACTTTTAAAAACCAAAAAGAAGGCTAGGTTTTGTATTATCTTTCAGATTTAAGTCATTATGCTTTTTTTACTTATATTAGTGTGCGTGCAGGCTTTGCATTTTTTATCGCTTTATGTTTGTCTTTATTTTTAATGCCTAAATTTATTACTTGGGCTAAAAATAAAAACGCTAGTCAACCTATTTACGAATACGCCCCAGAAACTCATAAAACCAAATGCCATACTCCAACTATGGGTGGACTTATTTTCATCAGTTCTGCAGTAATTGCAAGTTTATCTTGTATCAAATTTGATAATATTTTTGCTATAAGTGCTTTGCTTTGTTTGATACTTTTTTGTTTGATAGGACTCATAGATGATTTGGGCAAAGTTCTAAAAAAAGATAATCACTCAGGACTTAGTCCAAGAATGAAGCTTTTAACGCAAATCATCGCTGGACTTATTTGCATCTTACCTTTATATTTTAGTTCAGAGCTTAGCACGGAACTTTTTATACCTTTTTATAAACACCCTCTTTTTGATATGGAAATTTTTGCCATTGCTTTTTGGATTTTGGTTTTAATTTCTAGCTCTAATGCTGTAAATTTAACCGATGGACTTGATGGCTTAGCTACAGTTCCAAGTATTTTTTCTTTATCTACTTTAGGGATATTCTTATATTTGAGCGGAAATTTAAATTATAGTGAATATTTACTTTTGCCAAAAATTCAAGGACTTGGTGAAGTGGTGATTATTTGTGCTGCATTAATCGGTGCTTTAATGGGATTTTTATGGTACAACTGTTATCCTGCACAGGTTTTTATGGGGGATAGCGGAAGTTTAGCTTTAGGTGGATTTATAGGATTTTTAGCTATCATTAGCAAAAATGAAATTTTACTTTTACTCATAGGTTTTGTTTTTGTTCTCGAAACTGTTTCTGTAATTTTACAAGTTGGAAGTTTTAAAATTTTTAATAAAAGAGTTTTTAAAATGGCACCTATTCATCATCATTTTGAAAAAGTTGGCTGGGTAGAAAATAAAATTATAGTACGTTTTTGGATGATAGCCCTACTTTCAAATTTACTCGCACTTGCATCAATAAAGCTAAGATAATGAAAATTTCACTTTTTGGATACGGAAAAACCACACGTGCTATTGCTGAAAATTTGGTAGATAAATTTGGACCTTTTGATATTTATGATGATCATTTTATAGAAACAAAAAAAGATACACTAGGAAATTTACTTTTAAATCCTAATGATTTTGATGATAATTTAAGCGATATTGAAATTCCTAGTCCAGGTTTTCCACCAAAGCACAAACTCATTCAAAAAGCAAAAAATTTACAAAGTGAATATGACTTTTTTTACGATATCATGCCAAAATCCGTTTGGATAAGCGGAACCAATGGCAAAACCACTACCACTCAAATGGCTACACATTTATTATCACACATTGGTGCTGTTATGGGTGGAAATGTTGGAACTCCTTTAGCAGAGCTTGATCCTTATGCAAAACTTTGGATACTTGAAACTTCATCTTTCACCCTACACTACACTCATAAAGCTAAACCTGAAATTTATGCACTTTTACCTATAAGTCCTGATCATCTTTCTTGGCATGGAAGTTTTGATAATTATGTTCAAGATAAGCTAAGCGTTTTAAAAAGAATGAATGAATGTGATGTAGCAATACTGCCTAAAATTTATGCGAATACTCCAACAAAAGCTCATAAAATAAGCTATGAAGATGAAAAAGATCTAGCTGTTAAATTTGGCATTGATACGGAAAAAATTTCCTTTAAAAGTCCTTTTTTACTCGATGCTATCATGGCTTTAGCTATAGAAAAAATTCTACTTGATACTTTAAGCTATGAGCTTTTAAATAGCTTTGTAATGGAAAAAAATAAACTCGAAGAGCTTAAAGACAGTCAAAATAGGCTTTGGGTAAATGACACTAAAGCTACAAATGAAAGTGCGGTAATGGCTGCACTTAATCGCTATAAAGATAAAAAAATCCATCTTATCATAGGGGGAGATGATAAGGGTGTAGATCTTAGTAATTTATTTGATTTTATGAAAAATTTTAACATAGAACTCTATGCTATAGGTATTAGTACTGAAAAAATGCTTGATTATGCAAAAAAAGCAAATTTGAAAGCCTATAAATGTGAAGTTTTATCTAAAGCTGTAAATGAAATTTCAAATCACTTAAGAGTCAATGAAGTGGCTCTTTTAAGTCCCGCTTGTGCAAGTTTAGATCAGTTCAACTCTTACGCAGAGCGTGGAAAAGTCTTTAAAGAATGTGTGAATAAAATTTAATTTATTTTACTTTTCATACAAATATATTAAACTTTCCAAACCCCTAAAAACACCCTATTCTCTCTAAAAACCCTAACCAGTAACAAACTCTTTTTTTAAACACGATTCTAAGCACCATCTAAAACAACAATAAAAATAAACATAGGATTTATATATATAAAGTAAGTAATGAAGACATTTAACAAGTCCGCAATGAGCTACTTTCCCCCTGCCAGTAAGGCGTAGTATCATCACCCACGATGTGCTTAGCTTCTTGGTTCGGGATGGAGCAAGGCGTTTCCACATCTGTATAATCACGGACATTGTTATTTAAATATTCTTTGAAAGATTGAATTTAAGAATAAAGCTTAATCTTTTTATTTCTTTACTTTTTTCTTTATTCTCTTTCTTCTTTTGTTTTTCTTTATTTTTTTCTTATCTTTTATCTTTGATAAGTTTTTATATAGAATACTTAAAAAACAATGTTAAGAGCAAGTTCTAATACAAACTCTACTTGAAAGATTTCTATTAAACTCTAAATATTATCTATATTCAAAGCTTTCTTAAAAACCTTAACAAGGAAGTGATGCTTTATTAAAGATAAGCCAAACGCTCTATTAGTACTGGTCAGCTAAAGGACTTTCATCCATTACACACCCAGCCTATCAAACTAGTAGTCTTCTAGAGAGCTTAGAGAAGATTCATCTTAGAGTTGGCTTCACGCTTAGATGCTTTCAGCGTTTATCCTTTCCAAACTTAGCTACGCTGCGATGCTCTTGGCAGAACAACAGCTACACCAGTGGTTTGTTCAACCCGGTCCTCTCGTACTAGGGTCAAATCTCTTCAATCTTCTTACGCCCACGGCAGATAGGGACCGAACTGTCTCACGACGTTCTGAACCCAGCTCGCGTACCGCTTTAAATGGCGAACAGCCATACCCTTGGGACCTGCTCCAGCCCCAGGATGCGATGAGCCGACATCGAGGTGCCAAACCTCCCCGTCGATGTGAGCTCTTGGGGGAGATCAGCCTGTTATCCCCGGGGTACCTTTTATCCTTTGAGCGATGGCCCTTCCACACAGAACCACCGGATCACTAAGACCGACTTTCGTCTCTGCTTGACTTGTATGTCTTGCAGTTAAGCTGGCTTATACCTTTATACTCTATGAACGATTTCCAACCGTTCTGAGCCAACCTTTGTAAGCCTCCGTTATTATTTGGGAGGCGACCGCCCCAGTCAAACTACCCACCAGACATTGTCCCACTTGAGGATAACTCAAGCTGGTTAGCTACCCAAATAAGAAAGAGTGGTATCTCAACAATGGCTCCTATACAACTGGCGTCATATACTCAAAGCCTCCCACCTATCCTGCACATTCTTATCCAAATAGCAGTGTCAAGCTGTAGTAAAGGTCCACGGGGTCTTTCCGTCTTGCCGCGGGTAGGAGGAATTTTCACCTCCACTACAATTTCACTGGATCCCTCTTTGAGACAGCTCCCATCTCGTTACGCCATTCATGCAGGTCGGTATTTAACCGACAAGGAATTTCGCTACCTTAGGACCGTTATAGTTACGGCCGCCGTTTACTCGGGCTTCGATCAAGAGCTTCGCTAATGCTAACCCCATCAATTAACCTTCGAGCACCGGGCAGGCGTCACACCCTATACATCCTCTTACGAGTTAGCAGAGTGCTGTGTTTTTGGTAAACAGTCGGGAGGGACTCTTTGTTGTAAGTTTCTTCGCTTTCGGAGTAAATCCTAGTACGAAGCTAACCACACCTTATACCGAAGATACGGTGCTATTTTGCAGAGTTCCTTAAAGAGAGTTCTTCCACGCGCCTTAGAATACTCATCCCACCCACCTGTGTCGGTTTACGGTACGGGCAACATTAGCTAAACTTAGAAACTTTTCTTGGCTCGACGGCATCAGGGGTTCTTCTATCCATCCGAAGACTTCAAAAAGCCTTTCAGTTCTCGGAGTATTGTTATACGGATTTGCCTGTATAACCTCCTACGACCTTAGACTAGCACTTCCATCCGCTAGCCCCCTTAGCCCTAAGCGTCCTTCCATCGCACACTAATGTTGGTATTGGAATATTAACCAATTTGCCATCGTCTACCCCTTTCGGACTCGACTTAGGACCCGACTAACCCTACGATGACGAGCATCGCGTAGGAAACCTTGGGTTTACGGCGTTAATGATTCTCACATTAATTATCGCTACTCATGCCTGCATGCTCACTTCTATTCGCTCCAGCACTCCTTACCGGTATACCTTCGACGCAAATAGAACGCTCTCCTACCACTTGCACACAACTTAAACTACTTAACTTTAGCCTAAGAATATTTTTACTGATTTTACTAAGTTTTATTTCTATCTTTACTCTATAAAAATCAGTAAAAATATAACTTAGTTTCTCATATTCTAAACTTAAATAATCTAAGTTGTGCGCAAGTCTACAGCTTCGGTACTTACTTTAGCCCCGTTATATTTTCCGCGCAAAATCACTAGACCAGTGAGCTATTACGCTTTCTTTAAAGGATGGCTGCTTCTAAGCCAACCTCCTGGTTGTTTAAGTAACTTCACATCGTTTTCCACTTAAGTAAGATTTAGGGACCTTAGCTGGTAGTCTGGGTTGTTTCCCTCTTGACGACGGATTTTATCACTCGCCGCCTGACTGCTGTGATTACATATAAGGTATTCGGAGTTTGATAGGGTTTGGTACATTGGTGTATGCCCTAGCCCATTCAGTGCTCTACCCCCTTATATTACGACACAACGCTATACCTAAATATATTTCGGAGAGAACCAGCTATCACGAAGTTTGATTGGCCTTTCACCCCTATCCACAAGTCATCCCGGGGCTTTTCAACGCCTATGGGTTCAGTCCTCCACTAGTTCTTACACTAGCTTCAACTTGCTCATGGATAGATCACTTCGTTTCGGGTCTGCAGCATCTGACTAAGCGCCCTATTCAGACTCGCTTTCGCTACGGCTTCGCGTTTGCTTAACCTTGCCAGACACCACAACTCGCAGGCTCATTATGCAAAAGGCAGTCCATCACACTGTATTGCTACATAGTGCTCTGAATGATTGTAAGCAAATGGTTTCAGGTTCTATTTCACTCTGATCACCTCAGTTCTTTTCACCTTTCCCTCACGGTACTTGTGCACTATCGATCTGGTATTAGTATTTAGGGTTGGATCGTGGTCGACCCGGATTCAGACAGGATTCCTCGTGTCCCGCCCTACTCAGGATACTGCTAGCTAAGCTTTGTTTTTCGCATACGGGACTATCACCCTCTATGGCTATACTTTCCAGAATGTTCTGCTAAACTCAGCTCTTGCACATTGCAGTCCTACAACCCCCAGTGCAAGCACTGGGTTTGCCCTCTTGCGCTTTCGCTCGCCGCTACTGACGCAATCTCTATTGATTTCTTTTCCTGAGGGTACTAAGATGTTTCAATTCCCCTCGTTCGCTCCTATATAGGTAATGTATATCTCTATACATTGGGTTGCCCCATTCGGAAATCTACGGATCAAAGCTTCTTGACAGCTCCCCGTAGCTTATCGCAGTCTAGTACGTCCTTCATCGCCTTTACCAGTCAAGGCATCCACCATTCGCTCTTAGTAGCTTACCTTTTTTACCTTTTATTATTGATTCTAAAACGCATCACTTCCTTGTTAAAGTTTTTATGATAAGACTTCTTTATCTTAAGACGGAAAGCATTCAAACACTTAATATAAAACTAAATGATTTAGTCTCAACTAAGCTGTGAGTTTGAAACTTGTCTTTAGTAGTAATAACTAAAGAAAAGATAAATAGGTTTTATCCTTTAACAAGTCCTGTAAAATTGTTTTTATTAAAACTTGCTTGTGACTCTTAACAATGATAATTAAAAAGAACATTAGGTTTAAAACCTAAAGGAAGTATATATATTAATATAATCATTATAAATATAAATACATAATGTATATGTTATTTATATCTATCTAAAGTATATTCTTTTATAGCTAAAGATAAAAATAAATCTAAGTATTTAGAGTTTATATATTTAATCTACTTTATATACTTGCTTTAGATTTTAAAGCTTCTTTATTCAAATCTTTTTTATGGTGGGCCTAACAAGACTTGAACTTGTGACCTCACCCTTATCAGGGGTGCACTCTAACCAGCTGAGCTATAGGCCCTTAATAAATGGTGGAGAATAGCGGGATCGAACCGCTGACCTCCTGCGTGCAAAGCAGGCGCTCTCCCAGCTGAGCTAATTCCCCATAAACAATTAGCTTTATCATCAATCTTTGAAATCTAAACAAGAATCAATTGAGTTTATATATTGAAGTAATAGTTGTGAGACTTATTACTTTGTACTCTAGAAAGGAGGTGATCCAACCGCAGGTTCTCCTACGGTTACCTTGTTACGACTTCACCCCAGTCGCTGATTCCACTGTGGACGGTAACTAGTTTAGTATTCCGGCTTCGAGTGAAATCAACTCCCATGGTGTGACGGGCGGTGAGTACAAGACCCGGGAACGTATTCACCGTAGCATGGCTGATCTACGATTACTAGCGATTCCGGCTTCATGCTCTCGAGTTGCAGAGAACAATCCGAACTGGGACATATTTTATAGATTTGCTCCACCTCGCGGTATTGCGTCTCATTGTATATGCCATTGTAGCACGTGTGTCGCCCTGGGCATAAGGGCCATGATGACTTGACGTCGTCCACACCTTCCTCCTCCTTACGAAGGCAGTCTATTTAGAGTGCTCGGCCGAACCGTTAGCAACTAAATACGTGGGTTGCGCTCGTTGCGGGACTTAACCCAACATCTCACGACACGAGCTGACGACAGCCGTGCAGCACCTGTCTCTAAGTTCTAGCAAGCTAGCACCCTCATATCTCTATAAGGTTCTTAGGATATCAAGCCCAGGTAAGGTTCTTCGCGTATCTTCGAATTAAACCACATGCTCCACCGCTTGTGCGGGTCCCCGTCTATTCCTTTGAGTTTTAATCTTGCGACCGTACTCCCCAGGCGGTACACTTAATGCGTTAGCTGCATTACTGAGATGACTAGCATCCCAACAACTAGTGTACATCGTTTAGGGCGTGGACTACCAGGGTATCTAATCCTGTTTGCTCCCCACGCTTTCGCGCCTTAGCGTCAGTTGAGTTCCAGCAGATCGCCTTCGCAATGGGTATTCTTGGTGATATCTACGGATTTTACCCCTACACCACCAATTCCATCTACCTCTCCCTCACTCTAGACTATCAGTTTCCCAAGCAGTTTAATGGTTAAGCCATTAGATTTCACAAGAGACTTGATAATCCGCCTACGCGCCCTTTACGCCCAGTGATTCCGAGTAACGCTTGCACCCTCCGTATTACCGCGGCTGCTGGCACGGAGTTAGCCGGTGCTTATTCCTTAGGTACCGTCAGAATTCTTCCCTAAGAAAAGGAGTTTACGCTCCGAAAAGTGTCATCCTCCACGCGGCGTTGCTGCGTCAGGGTTTCCCCCATTGCGCAATATTCCCTACTGCTGCCTCCCGTAGGAGTCTGGACCGTGTCTCAGTTCCAGTGTGACTGATCATCCTCTCAGACCAGTTAAGCGTCATAGCCTTGGTAAGCCATTACCTTACCAACTAGCTGATACTATATAGTCTCATCCTACACCGAAAAACTTTCCCTACTCAACTTGTGTTAAGCAGGAGTATAGAGTATTAGCAGTCGTTTCCAACTGTTGTCCTCTTGTGTAGGGCAGATTAACTATACCTTACTCACCCGTGCGCCACTAATCCACTTCTAGCAAGCTAAAAGCTTCATCGTTCGACTTGCATGTATTAGGCACGCCGCCAGCGTTCACTCTGAGCCAGGATCAAACTCTCCATAAAAATTATAGATAGTTTAATCTTTTTCTTCAAAGAAAAAGTTATGAAAGATTAAAAGAAAAGCTTTTAATCTTTTTAATTATTAGATTGAATAGATTTTACATAATTGCTTATGCCTAAATCTTTATCTGGCTCAATCGATCACTTATTTAGATTTCAAAGATTGACTAATAAGATTTGAATAACAATACTAATTTAAAAGAACAAAACAAAAAATCATTTTTAAAAGAAAAGTTTTTAAATTAAAAAACAAGATTTATAAAAAAGCTTTTAGTTTATAAAATAAAAACCAAAAGAGTTAATTTATAAAATCTACTAAGCTAGTGAAACTTTATAATTTAAAAGATTTTAAGTCCTTTTTTTCAAAAAAGGAAATGAAAGTATAACCAATTAAACTTAAAAGGGGATTAAATAAAGGATTAAATAGTATAAATATTTGTGTAAGTATTTATATAAGTATTTGGTGGGTTGAAAAATGGGGG
>NZ_MKAQ01000002.1:0-87149 GCF_001764435.1 Campylobacter sp. BCW_4319
CTCTCCCCACTTGCAGCTATCCAAACAGGTTTAACTTCATTCTTTGATTTTATCAACTATAAAACAAAAAATGTTTCCACTATAGAAGTAAAAAGCAATGATGAATTTGGACAAATCTCAAATGCTATCAATGAAAACATTCTTGCTACTAAAAGAGGCTTAGAACAAGACAATCAAGCCGTTAAAGAATCAGTTCAAACCGTATCAGTTGTAGAAGGTGGTAATTTAACAGCAAGAATTACTGCTAATCCAAGAAACCCACAACTGATTGAACTTAAAAATGTTCTAAATAAACTTCTTGATGTTTTACAAGCTAGAGTAGGTTCTGATATGAATGCTATTCATAAAATTTTTGAAGAATACAAAAGCTTAGACTTTAGAAATAAATTAGAAAATGCTAGCGGTAGTGTAGAATTAACTACTAATGCTTTAGGTGATGAAATAGTTAAAATGCTAAAACAAAGTTCAGACTTTGCTAATGCTTTAGCTAATGAAAGTGGAAAATTACAAACTGCTGTTCAAAGCTTAACCACTTCTTCAAATTCTCAAGCTCAATCTTTAGAAGAAACTGCAGCAGCTTTAGAAGAGATCACTTCTTCTATGCAAAATGTTTCAGTTAAAACTAGTGATGTTATCACTCAATCTGAAGAGATTAAAAATGTTACAGGTATTATAGGTGATATTGCAGATCAAATCAATCTTTTAGCTTTAAATGCAGCTATTGAAGCAGCTCGTGCTGGAGAACATGGTAGAGGCTTTGCAGTGGTAGCTGATGAAGTTAGAAAGTTAGCTGAAAGAACTCAAAAGTCTTTATCAGAAATTGAAGCTAATACTAATTTACTTGTTCAATCTATCAATGATATGGCAGAAAGTATTAAAGAACAAACTGCAGGTATCACTCAAATCAATGATAGCGTAGCTCAAATTGATCAAACTACTAAAGATAATGTTGAAATTGCTAATGAATCAGCTATTATTTCTAGTACAGTAAGTGATATAGCTAATAATATCTTAGAAGATGTTAAGAAGAAAAGGTTTTAATTAGTCATTCAAGCCCAAAAAAGGGCTTGAATTTTAAAAATTTATGCTATGATTTTATATATTTTATCAAGGAAAATATATGAATTTATGGGATAAAAAGGCCAAAACTTACGCAAGATATCAAAACACTTTAAACACCATACAAAAGCAAACTTTTGAATATTTACAAAATTTAAATATTTCTTTTCAAAATAAAAGCATTATAGATATAGGATGTGGAACTGGGGTTTGGACTTTACACTTAGCTAAAGAAGCTAAAGAAATTTTAGCCCTAGATAGTGCAAATACTATGCTTGAAATTTTACAAGAAGATGCTAAAAAACTAAATCTTAACAATATAAAATGCGAAAATTTGAGCTTTGAAACTTGGATGCAAAACAATCCTAATGTTAAATTTGATCTTGCATTTTTAAGTATGTCTCCTGCTTTACAAAATGAAAAAGATTATACAAATTTCTTAAATCTAGCCAAAATAAAAATTTATCTTGGTTGGGCTGATTATAGAAAAAGTGATTTTTTAGATCCGATTTTTAAATATTTTAATACTGAATTTAAAGGTTTTTATAAAAAAGATTTAGAAAATTATTTACTAGAAAAAAATATATTTTTTCATAAGATTGTTTTTGATGAAACACGCAAAGTCCAAAGAACAAAAGAAGAGGCTATAGAAAATGCTCTATGGCATTTAAGCATGAACAAAATCACAACTTCTAAAGAAGCTGTAAGTTCTTTTGTTGAAAATGATATTATTGAAACTATAGAATCTAAAATAAAACTTTTAATTATAAATAACTTATAAAAATATTAAGCTGATATTTATTACAATTTCACTCATTATTTCAAAGGAGTTTTTAATGGTTAAAAATTTAATCATCAAATTTGGACGCTTGATTCTTGATGCAATTGCAGCGATAAGTTTTGTTGTAGCTTTGCTTTATTCTCTTTTTATGATGTTTAGCATTGGATTTTTAGCTGGTTTATTATCGCTGATAGTCAGTTTTATTGCTTTATTTTTAAGTTTTTTTGTAATCTATCTTGTTATAGATATCAGAGATGCTCTTGTAAATAAAGCTTAAATTTTCCACCTTTAAGGTGGGAAATCAATGTTTTAATTGAAATTTTAAAATTTCTCCAGCCATATAAGGCACGACTTGATTGTATTTATCTTCATAAACATTTGGCACTTGCCATTCTTTTTCTTCTAAAGTTAAAATTTTATCTTCTTTAAATTTTAAATCATAAATTTTACAAGCATTATCGCTTAAAAATTTTTGCAAATTTTCTTCTGAGCTATTTTGCTTAAATAATTCAGCTAAAACAGGTAAAATCACTGGGGCGCTAAATATACCTGCGGCACAACCACAACACTCTTTAGTATCTCTTGGGTGAGGCGCACTATCACTTCCAAACATAACTTTTTCATAACCACTAAAAGCAAGTTCGCAAAGGGCTTCTTTATCTTCGTAACGCTTGGCTATAGGCTTACAAAAAAGATGAGGATTCATTTTACCTCCAATAACATCATCTAAAGTGATGATTAAATGATGTAAAGTGATTGTCGCGTATAAATTTTCATAATCTTTTAAAAGTTCACATAAAGTTTTAGTGGTAATATGCTCCATAACAATCTTAAGTCGTGGAAAATGTTTGGCTAATTTTTCATAAATTTTAGCAAAATTACTTTCCCTGTCCATTACAAAATCATTGGTTTCTCCATGCACTAACAAAGGAATATTTAAATCACTCATAGCCTCTAAAGTAGGTTTTAAATACTCTATATCAAAACTTGAAACTCCACCATTTGAATTTGTTGTAATTCCTACTGGATAAAGCTTAATGCCAAAAATTTCATCTTTAGCACTGTAAAGAAATTTCTCATCATAATTTTTAAAAAAAAGTGTCATTAAAGGAGTGAAATTTTCATCTTTACAAGCCTTAAGGATACGCATTTTATAAGCTTTTAGATCTTCTAAATTGCAAAGCGGAGGGATTAAATTTGGCATAATCACAGCTGCACAAAAATCTCTTACACTCAAAGGTGCAATAAGTTCTAACATTTGATTATCTCTTAAATGCAAATGCATATCCAAAGGATTTTTAAGTATCATTTTTGCCTCCTATATTTAGCTGATAAAATCCATTTTTAAGACGCTTAAAAAGTTTTTTTTCTTCTAAAAACTTAAAAGTAGCGATGATGGTAGGTTTACTTTGATGTAATTTTTCTTCAAGATCACTGATTTTAATCATAATAAAACCATTCTCATCGGCATTTTCACATAAAAATTTTAACAATTCAAAACGCTTTTTTCCTAAAATTTCTCGTATTAAATTTTCAAATTTCATAAGTAAATACTATATAAAATAAAGCCCCAAACAAAAAGAGCTAAAAGCACACTAAAAAACACTGCCGCACTCGCACAATCTTTAGCGATTTTTGCCTTTTCATGCCATTTATTTGTAATCAAATCAACACAAGCTTCAATAGCCGAATTTAAAGCTTCTACAATTAAGATAAGTATTAAGACACTTATCAATAACAAATGCTCCAAAAAACTAACTTTTAAGAAAAAACTAAAAACTATCGCAGGGATAATAATGCAAAGTTCAATTCTAAACGCCATTTCATTTTTAAATAAAGCAAAAAGCCCTTCTAAAGCATATCTTGCGTTATTTAAAAAATGATATTTAGGTTTCATGGATTTGCCTTAAGTTTAGGATTTAATAAATCATATTCTGGCTCATAAACACTTGTTTTTACATTAAAATATCCTAAAAGAGTGCTAAAAAGATTATCTTGAGAAAGTTTTAAACCTTTATGCTCTTTAGCTAAATTCATTAATTTTTCATCATTGCTCCAAAAAATAGCAGGAATATGAGTTTGATAACTTGGCGCTATAGCATAAGGCATACCATGAAGATAAATACCATTTTCACCCAAACTTTCGCCATGATCTGAAAGATAAAACAAAGAACTTTCATAGCTTTTTTGCTCTTTTAATAGTTTTATAATCTCACTTAAAAGATAATCTGTATAAAGCAAAGTATTGTCATAAGTGTTGATTAAAGCCTCGCTATCACATTTTGAAAGTTCATTAGTATCACAAGTTGGAGTAAATTTTTTAAATTCACTTGGATAGCGTTTATAATAAGTTGGCCCATGAGAACCTTGCAAATGAAGAACTATTATATTTTGATCACTTAAATGATTTAATTTTTCTTTAAAAGGAATGAGTAAATTTTCATCCAAATCACTAGAAAGCTTTTGCTTATAAGCTAATCTATCACAAACCCCTTTACAACCACCAGAATTATTATCAAACCATGCAGCATCTACACCTGTTTTATAAAGCACATCCATCGCATTTTCTTGAAATTCTGAACTTGAATAATTTTCACGCTTAGAAATAGAAAACATACAAGGTAAACTTACCGCTGTTGCTGTTCCACATGATGAAAAATTATCAAAAAAGACTACATTATCTTTTTTGGTATAAAAATTGGTATCATTTTTAGTATATCCACCCAAAGAGTAGTTTGCCGCTCTAGCGGTTTCACCCACTACCAAAACTAAAAGTTTTTTAGTGTGATTGTTTTCTCTATAAGCATCATTAGCTATGGTTTTAAATTCTGGCTTAGCTTTCACAAAACGAACATAATAGCGATATACGGCATAAATTTGATAAAAAGGAGTATTATACATTCTTATTTCATTATAGTTTCTAAAAAAAGGCAAGAAAGTTTTACTTAAAGGGATTAAAACTGCACAAACAACAATCAAACCTGATATTATATTGATAATTTTAATTTTTATATGGGATTTAAAACTACCATAATAATCAATTTTTACTTTAACAACATAAAAAACCAATAATAAAGCCAAAACAATAAATAAGATCAATTTTAAATTTAACAAATCTTTTACTTCTTTAATGTCTGTTTGAACAACATTTTGTATCATATCAGAATCTATAAGCACCCCATAAAAACTAATAAAGTAAACACTTAAAAAAGATGATATTATAAATAATATAGAAAAAAATTTAGTAAAAAACTTTATAAAAAGCAAAGAGCAAATCACGTGAACAAGTGCAAAATAGGCCACAATAAAAACAAAAGTTATAAACCAATTTTGTGTATTTTTTTCATACACAAAATAAAATAAATTAAAATTCAATAATACAATCATCAAAGAATTAAAAAAAGTAAACTGAAACCAAGTTAATCTAAGCATATAAATCCCACCTTCAAATTTAAGCTTTTAATTTTATTGAATTTTTTTAAATGGATTGTAGTTTTAAATCTTTTTATGTTATGATTTACACTTTTAATGAAAATTTTAAGGAAAATAATGAAACTACTTTCATGGAATGTCAATGGCTTAAGAGCTATTTGTGATAAAAATGCACTTGATTGGATAGCACAAGAAAAAATTGATTTTATAGGTTTTCAAGAAATCAAAGCACATGAAGATAAATTTCCTAAAAAAATTTATGAATATCCTTTTAAACACATGTATTTTAATTCTGCTAAAAGAGCGGGATATTCTGGGGTAATGAGTCTTTGTAATTTTGATAGCGAAGTAAAAAAATGCGAATTTTTTGATGATGAAGAAGGTAGGGTTTTAGAACACCGTTTTAAAAATATCGCACTTTTTAATATCTATTTTCCAAATGGTCAAAAAGATGAAGAGCGTTTAAATTTTAAGATGAAATTTTATGCAGATTTTTTAGTATATTTGGATAAACTTTTAAAGGATGGGTTTGAAATTATCATTTGCGGTGATGTCAATACCGCTCATAAAGAAATCGATCTTACCCACCCAAAAGCCAATGCCAATACTTCAGGTTTTTTACCTATAGAAAGAGCTTGGATTGATGATTTGTTAAAACTTGGTTTTATAGATACTTTTAGAGAAATTAATGGTGAAATCAAAGAAAAATACTCGTGGTGGAGCTATAGAATGAAAGCAAGAGAAAGAAATGTAGGCTGGAGGATTGATTATTTTTTCATTTCAAAGGGTTTAAAAGATAAACTTAAAAACGCTTTCATAAGAGATGATATTTTTGGCTCTGATCACGCACCTGTAGGTATAGAAATAGATATTTAATATCCCAAAAAATGGGATATTATTTTTTAACAATTTTTTTTGCTTTTTCCCAAAGTCTTACACCGAGCTTTTTAGCTTTTTTAGAATTTAAATCTTTGTATTTTTCACTAGCAATTTTTTCTAATTCAAAAATTTCTTGTTTAAAACGATTTAATTTTCTTTGAGTAAGTTTGTTAAAATCATTAATCTTTGGATTTTTCTTAATATCATTTAAAACTAATATTAGTTGCTCTCTGCTTTCACCTGCAAGACGTCTAAATTTAGCAAAAAGATTATCAAGTTCATGTTCTAGCAAATTCTCAACTATACTCTTACAAGGATCATTTTGCAATTGAATCTCTTTTTTTAAAAGAGCAATAAAATCATCTTCTATACCTATTAGTTCTTTGCTTTTTAAACTAACATCTTCTTCAAAATTTGCATAAGTTAATGAAGCTTTAAATTTTTCCATTGCTAAAACAATACCATCTCTTGTGCCTTTAATCACACCTAAGCAAAGATCTTTTGCATAAGCCATAGATTCATTAGCTATTTCAAAAGCGGTATTTAAAATAATACTTGAAATTTTTAAAATTCTTTCTTTTTCAAAATGAGCTTCACAAATGGCATTATATACGAGATTTTTAGCTATTTCACTACTTGTAAGTTCTATATCTTCAGCCTTTTCTAATGTAGTTAAAAAAGCACTTTCAGCGGTTTCTTTTAAAATTCCAAGCATTTCTATATCAAATAAAATAGCATCATTTAAACCACCGCTAAATTCATCACAAAAAGAACATTCTTGTAAAATATTCTCGAATTCAAAAAAATTATCACTGATTTGATTTTTAATCAAATTTTTTTGATTTTCAATCTGTTTGTTTAATAATTCAGCTTCGCTAATATACTCATAAAGCGAATTTTGAGCATCTACAATACTCGCCTTAACCAAAGCTTTGATAACCTTTGTAACATTTTCATCATCAAAAAAATCAAGTTTTTTCAAAATAGTTAAAAATTCAACCAAAAGAGAATTTAAAACTTTTTTTGTTTCATGAGGATTATGTGAAATTTGCTTATACGCAAGATTAAAACTCAAGTCTTCAAGCAAATCACTTGCTTCATCTTTACCGAGATTTGATAAAGAATTTTCAAAAATAATTAAAGTATTTTTCATTTTTCCTTCTTTCTTAAAGTACAAATTTTGCTTTAGCTTTTAATTTATCAAATATATCCAAACGATCTTTTTTGCTATCAACATAAACATTTAATAAATAACTTTGATATTTTCCACTCGCACTTGAATTCGAATGTTCAAATTTATATTCTCTTTGGCCTAAAATTTCTTGAAAAATTTCACTTGCCCTAACATGCACCTCAAAAATCACCTTATAATCCCAAAAAGTAGGATAATTGATCTGAGGTTCTTTTTTAAGATCGCACAAATTTACCACTTTTACCTCCTTCTTTGCTTTCAAGCACTATATCCGTAATCCTCATTGATTTATCTATAGCCTTGATCATATCATATATAGTTAAAAGTCCTATACTAACTCCACTTAAAGCTTCCATTTCAACCCCTGTTTTACCTTCACACTTAACTGTTACAATAAGCTTAAATGCACATTCTTTAACAAATTCCATAATATCAGTTTCGACTTTAGAAAGCATCAAAGGATGACACATAGGAATAATTTCACTTGTTTTTTTAGCTCCCATTATAGCCGCAATAATAGCTGTTTGAAGAACAGGACCTTTTTTTGCGGTATTGTTTTTAATTACATCAAAAGCTTCTTGACTCATATATATCATACCACTAGCTGTGGCTATTCTTGAAGTAATATTTTTATCGCCTACATCTACCATTTTAGGATGATTTTTTTCATCTAAATGACTTAATTTCATAAATTCACCTTTTAAAAAATTATAAAAATTATAGCAAAACCAAACAAATTTAAGATAAAATAAGCTTTGTATTTTTATTTAAGGAGAAAACAATGGCTTATGAAGATGAAGAAGATTTAAATTACGATGATTATGAAAACGAAGATGAAGAATATCCACAAAATCACCATAAAAATCATAATTACGATGATGATGATTATGAATACGATGATGATAACAATGATGATGATTTTTATGAGATGGATTAAGAATGAGCAAAACCCTTAACCAAAAAGATATAAAAGTTTTAGGACTTTCATCATTAGGTGGAACTTTAGAATTTTATGATTTTATTATTTTTGTATTTTTTGCAAATTATATTTCAACAAACTTTTTTCCAAAAGATTTAAGTAGTTTTTGGCAAATGTTTAATACTTATGGAATATTTGCGGCTGGATATTTAACGCGTCCCTTAGGGGGTGTGATACTGGCACATTTTGGAGATAAATTTGGACGCAAAAGAATGTTTATGATTAGTATTTTGTTAATGGTTATTCCAACTTTTACTCTAGCTTTTATTCCAAATTATGAAAGCATAGGTTTTCTTTGTATTGTGCTTTTAGTTTTTATACGCATTTGTCAAGGCATTGCTATAGGTGGAGAACTTCCTGGAGCTTGGGTTTTTGTATACGAACACGCACCACAAGGTCAAAAAAGAACTTATTTGGGAATTTTAACCGCTTCAGTTGTAGGTGGAATTTTATTAGGTAGTTTAGTTTTTTTAATTATGAATAAAATTTATACCCAAGAAGAACTTCATGAATGGGCTTGGAGAATTCCATTCTTTTTAGGTGGAATTTTTGGGATTATTTCTGCTTATTTGAGAAAATTTTTAAGAGAAACTCCTGTTTTTGAACAAATGAAAAAAGACAAGGCTTTAGAAAAATTTCCTTTAAAAGAAGTGTTTAAAAAAGCTAAAATGGGAATTGTTCTTTCCATGATGATTACTTGGGTTTTGACAGGTTGCATTGTTGTAATGATTTTGCTTATGCCTAGCTATATGGCAAAAATACTTCAAATTAACACTTCTATACAAACCTATCTTCAAATAGGTGGAATTTTACTTATTTGCCTAGGGTGTATTATAAGTGGAATTTTAGCGGATAAAATAGGCATTATCAAATCTTGTGTATTTTTTAGTGTTTTTTTTGGAATTGTAAGCTTGCTTTATTTTAATACTCTATATAGACAAAATGCTGATTTTAACCTAGTAGCTTGCTTATATTTACTTGTATGTTTTTTTAGCGGAGTGATGAATTTTTGTCCTTTAATAATGAGTGAAGTATTTGATGCAAAAATTAAATTTTCAGGACTTTCTTTTTCATATAATATTGCTTATGCTATAGCTGGAGGTTTAACTCCGCAACTTGCTTTTTTCTTACATAGTTTTGCCTTAGATAATTTAAGTAATTTTTGGCGTTTTTCTTTGGGGATTTATGTTTTCTTTTTGGCTATTATAGCTTTGCTATGTGCATTTATTTTTTCTTATCTTAATAATACCCAACGCACATACTCTCAGTGATTTTAATACGCTTTTCAAAAGGAGCTGGGCTAAAAAAATGGCATTTTTCTATATAAATATGCTGATGATAATTTAGCCCTAAAAAATCATAAAATTTTTTTAGATTAACAAATTTAATCCCACAAATCTCCTTAAGCTCTAAAAGTTTGTAAATAGAAGAATTATTTTTTTCCACTAAATGAGAGGGGGCTAATCCAGTAAAAGAACAAAAAGCACTTGCCAATACAAAACCATTTAAACCACTACATTGCCTTAAAGCTTGCTGATGTTTTTCTAAAATGCAATTTCTATGCAAAAATATAATTCTTGTTCCTTGATATCTACCTATTTCTACATTTTTCCAAAATTTATAAGCATTTTTTGAAATTCCAGCAAAACGATGAAATTCGGCGTTTAAAATATAGTGATCTAAAAATTCATTAGGAGGTAAGATTAAACTTTTCATCACTACAATTTAGAGCCTTAAAAAGGCTCTTTAATCTTCTTTGTTTAAATTTTCCTTAGCTTTGCTAGGAAGCTTAGATAAAAGATTGTTTAAATCAAAATTAATTCCTTGAGTTTTTGCCTCTTCAAGTAAAGCAACTGCAGCTTTTGCGTTAAATGGAGAAGAGCCATCATGCGGAGCAAAAAGATGATCTGTTATTGCTAAAGCATAAGCGGATTTTTTCACTTCTTCACGAGCAGCATGAGGAGTGCGAACAAAACATATACTTTCAATCAAAACATCATCAAAATTCCAACGATGTAACAAAAATCCCAAGAAAGAAATATGATCTACGCCTAAAAATTCATTCTCCGCTAAAGCAAGATTTTCATTTTTATTTAAAAAAGCTAAAAAATCCTTATCCTTATGATTTTGTATAAGAAAATTTGAAAAAATAACAATACCAAGCCTTAAAAGCATTGCGCAAGGAACTAAAAGATGAGAAAGTTTTTTATCTTCATCATTAAGCCAATTTGTAATAAAAGTTGCCTCTTCATTGCACGTTTTTAAAAAATTTTGAGTATTTAAACCATAAGGTGAAACATCTATTTTAAAATTATCTCTAATGGAATCAGCCGTAACTATATTGATGATATTACCAACGCCTAATAAAGTAATTACTTGATTTATGGTTGTAATTTCTCTTGTAAAACCATAATAAGGAGAATTTGCTAATTGCAAAAGCTTAGCCGTCATCAACGGATCACTTGAAATGATTTCAGCAACTTTCATAGTTTCTATATTTGAATTAGCCTCGCTCACATATTTTCTTAACTTACTTACAGTATCAGGTAAAGGTGGCAATACTTCAACGCTTTTTAATAAAAGCTCATTCATATCTCCAATCATATTTGATTTATCCTTAATTAATATTATTATAATTTGCAATTATATCTAAATTTTAATTTACTTATTGCATTTTTTTATTACTTAAGGTATAATAAAAATTACAAATAAATGCCGAATTTATAGTATTTTGATTTAGTTAACTAGTAATTAAAAAATAGTTTTAATGGAGTTAAATTGATGTTTTTTAATTTTAAAAATAAAAGCTCAACAAAAAAAGAAGAAAGTAAAAAAGTTTTAGAAGCTCTATATCTTCAAGAAAATGAACTTGAAGAAAAATTAAAAAAAATAAATATCAAGCCAAAATTAATCATAGGCTTTGCGTCGTATCAACTTAATCTAGCGATCATAGGAAATAAGATTCAAAATTCTATAAATGAACAATGTGATATCATCTTAAGCAGTGCTACTGATTTATTATGCAACCTTGATTCTAACTCAAACATTGAAAACAGTCCTTATAAACAAAATATCCAAGGAATAAGTTTGATGCTTTTTAGTGAAGATATGATAGAAAATCTTTGCACAAACAAAATCAAGCTTTTTAGCAATATAAAAGATTATACAGAAAGAAAAAAAACTGATAGAAAAAGAAGTTTTATCTATAAATGTACCTTTTGAAGCACACTGCATAAATACTTTGCATTATTTAATTTATGATGGTTTAAGTCAAAGCGAAAGTTCTCTTTTAGAACTTTTATACAAACACAATCCCTATCCTTGTGCTTTAGTAGGGGGTGGATCTAGCGGAAACATGGACTTTAGCGGAACATTTATATTTTATAATGGAGAAATATTAAAAAATCAAGCTTTAAGCTTACATATTCAATTTAAACCTAAAATATCGTTTTGATTTAATGAAGTCTCAAAATTTTAATCCTCAAAGCAACATTACCTTTACCATACTTGATGCAAGTTTATATGATAAAACCATACATGAATTTATTGATAAAAAAACCTCTCAATCCATCAACGCGGTTGAAGCTTTATGTAATTATTTTAACTGCACTTTTGAAGAACTTAAAAATAAAATACAAGAATATACTTTTGCTTTAAAAATTGGAGAAGACTATCTTATTTCCCCTATGGAAATCAACCCAGATAAAACATTATTTAGTTATTGTGATATAGAAAGCGCTCAAGAATTATGCTTGCTTAAAAAAACAAATTTTATTGAAGCTATAAAAAAGATTATGAAAAATTTTCTCTTAATAAACCAAAATCACTAGGAGCAATTTTTAACGATTGTATCTTAAGAAGGCTTCACAACAAAGAACATTTAAATCAAATCCATTTTAATGATTTTCCTATAGTTGGTTTTTCTAGTTTTGGAGAAATTTATGGAGTGGGAATTGCAAAAAGTTTAGTGGCAATATTTTTTTATGAAGTTGAAAATTTTAATGATTTCAAACCTAGATATTTAAAAACTTTCATACAAAAATACAGCGATTTTAAATACTATTATCTTAATATAAGAGCTCAAAAACTAGAAATTACAAATGAGATTAAAATAAAATAATCTTAAATCAACTCAAACAAAATACATCAGAAATTGATAAAAATACAAGCATATTTAAAGAAATTTTTGAAAAACTTGAAAATATAAGAAGAAGTCTTACAACCATTAGTGAAAGTTTTACTAATTTCACTAACTACCTAGAATACAACCTTTACCAAAGCGAAGAAAAAATGAATTTAGAAAAAGAAGTACAATCTTCTTTGAAAATATAGATCAATTAAATAGTATTTTAGATCTTATTTCAGAGATTGCTGAACAAACTAGCCTTTTATCTTTAAATACAAGTATAGAAGCTGCTAGAGCTGGAAAACTTGGTCGTGGATTTGCAGTTGTAGCTGATGAAGTTAGAAAACTTTCAGAAAATACCCAAATGGGTCTAGGTGAAATGGAAGGAGCTATCAAATTAGTTATTCAGACCATACAATCCATTGCAAAAAGCTCCAATTCTAGTACTCAAGAAATGAATTTTATAAGAGATAAATCTAATGAATTTTCCAAAATCATTTCAAATCTTATAAATTCAGGTAAAGAAATTTCAGATAAATTAGAACAAAGAAGCAATGTCAGCGAAGATTTTGAAAAAAATGTAAATGAACTCAAATGTTATGAAGATGTTCTAGCTAAATTAAATCAATGCTAAAAAATTAAGAATTTCAAGAATCAAAAATCTTGAAATTCTTACACTAAAAAATCAAAGTGCTTTTTTTGCGGCCTCTGCAATTTTTGCAAAAGCAGCAGCATCATTCATAGCTAAATCTGCTAGAATTTTTCTATCAAGTTCAATGCCTGCTTTTTTAAGACCATTGATAAATCTTGAATAACTTAAATCATTGAGTCTGCAAGCAGCATTGATACGCACAATCCAAAGACGACGGAAGTCTCTTTTTTTACGACGTCTATCACGATAAGCATAGACAAGACTTCTTTCTAATTGTTCTTTTGCTTTTCTAAAATGTTTGCGGCGTCCACTATAAAAACCACGCGCTAATTTTAAAACTTTTTTATGTCTGCGGCGTCTAACAACACCTGTTTTTACTCTTGCCATTTTTATTTCCTTTCATAAAGTGGCGTCCAAATTTGGAGCTTGCCCTTGAAATTTTATCTCAGAGGGGAGTTTGAATGACTTTTAGTCAAAAACTTAAATTCCTAGCATTTTTTCAACAGCTTTTACATTTGTGCTATGCACATATTTAGCTGTGCGAAGATCACGCATTCTTTTTGCAGGTTTTTTAGTCAAAATATGACTTCTAAAAGCTGAGCCTCTTTTGATTTTATTTTTACCTACTTTGAAGCGTTTAACTGCGCTTTTAACGCTTTTCATCTTTGGCATACGCTTTCCTTATTTAGATAAATTTTTATTTTTCAAATTAAAAGAAAAGCTAAATACTATCAAATTTTTTCTAATTTTTGACTGAATTTAATTTTTAAAAAACTTGGCACACCTTTTGCTTATAAAAAATCAGCAATATTTTGGAAAGATTTAAAATGACTATAAATTCGGCAAATCCATATCAAAATTTAACCTTATCTAATCCTTTGCAGAATAGCTCTGCTCTAAATTTGATTAAAGATAGCAAAGCCTTAGATCAAGAAGGAAATGAAAATAGCTTAGAACAATTAAGCTATATTTTTAACAACACCACTTATGCTAGTGAATTTGGATTTAGAATCAATGAAGAAGGTTTTTTTGATAAAGATTTAAATAAAATTGCAAATATACCAGAATCTTATAATATCAACATTAAAAGCGTTAGAAGCATAGCAAAAGAACTCGCAAAACAAGATGAAAATTTAAACTACAATAAAATTGATCTACCTTATCTTTTAAATAGCTATCATAGTTCATTAAAATCTATAAATTCAGAATTTTTACAAGATGATAATGCTTATTTAAGTCGCGATCTTATTTCAAAACTATCATCAGGTTTTTCAACAGATAATGGAGAATTTTTAAGCCAAATTTCAAGAATTTACAACAATCAAGAAGAAATTGATTTGGCATTAAGCAATATCACAAATTTAAATACTTTAATGTTAGATAATAAAATAACTAATTTTCATTTTGATAAAGCCATAGAAAATACTTCTTCTAATGAAATTTTAAAACCTTATTTAACTAAAAATGCAGAAGTATCAAAATCTGGTCTTTTAATGAATTTTATCTACCATGATATAAAAACTCAAAACGAAAAAGAATTTAACTTTTTTATGAAACCTGCCACTTTAGAACTAAGCTCTCATCAAAATTTACAAAAAATTCTCAAGGGCGAAACAGATATAGAAGATTACATCAAAAAAGAAAATGAAAAAAAGATGAGTTTTGATCTTTATCTTTATGTTAATGGCGTAGATAAAAAAACAAGCACTCAAGACAAACTATCTGTATTTTTTCAACAATATATTAACTACCAAAAAGATATGGATTTAAGAGAATTTGCAAATTCAAGTTCAATATTTCAAATTTATATCGATCAAAATCGCAATGATTTTGATGCTCTTAAAAAACAATATCAAAATCAAAGTCAAGATACGCAAAGATTAGAAGAAGCAAATCAACTACGTTCTAACTCTATAGAAAATTTTTTAGATCGTCGTCAAAAACAAGCAAATATAAATAAAATTTTAAACTCTTATATGTCTGTGATGGTTTAAAATAATTTTTTAAAAAATATATAAATTATAAATACTTTAATAATAATAATTTTTATATAATTAATTAATAAAATTTTAAGTATTATAGCATTATAATCCGCTCTCGAAAAATATAAATATAAAAATACTCAAAACCATGACTTATAATGAAAAAATTATTTCAATGAATAATGATCTTTTAGATCATCAACATAAAGAACTTTTTGAAATTTCTAAAAAACTCTCTTTAATGAACCAACGTCATGTTGGAACAAAAGAATTAAAAATTGTCTTAAGAGAGTTGTTGATAATGATCAATAGACATTTTTCAGATGAAGAAGCCTTTATGAGAGAAATAGGATATCCTTATATCAACCATCATACAAGAATTCATAGAAAAATTATCTTAGAAATTGAAGAAATTATCATCAGTGAAGCTAAATTTGTAAATATAATGACCGAAAAATTAAATCTCGTTGTTCAAGATTTTATCTTTAAACATACAGCCAAAGAAGATTCAAAGATAGTAAAGTATTACGAAGAAAAATTTAAGAAATAGTATTTCTCATTTTTGCTATATAAAATTCACAAAATATTTCACTTTAAAATTTTACTTTAGCATTTTATTTTTGTTATAATTTTTAACCTAATTTTTATAAATTTTTGTTATTATCCATTTTCAAATAAAGATAAAAAATATCCTAATTAAAATTAAGGATAAATTAAGGATTTTAAAGTGAAAGTATATTTAGATAACAACGCAACGACAATGCTTGATCCTAATGCTTATGAGTTGATGCTACCTTTTTTAAAGGATATGTATGGAAATCCAAATAGCCTTCATCAATATGGAAGCGCAACACATCCTGCCTTAAGAGAAGCTTTGGATAAACTTTATACGGGGCTTGGAGCAAATGACTTAGATGATATAGTTGTAACCTCCTGTGCGACAGAAAGCATTAACTGGGTGCTTAAGGGTGTGTATTTTGATCATATTTTAGATAAAGAACGCAATGAAGTGATTATTTCTAGTGTAGAACACCCTGCTGTTACTGCTGCTGCTTATTTTTTAAAAAGTCTTGGAGTAAAAGTTATAGAACTTCCTGTAAACGAAGAAGGGGTTTCTACTGTAGAAGATTTGCGTAAAGTGATTAGCGATAAAACAGCACTTGTAAGTGTTATGTGGGCAAATAATGAAACAGGTATGATTTTTGATATTAAAGCGATGGCAGAACTTGCACATGAATTTGGTGCTCTTTTTCATACAGATGCTACTCAAGCAGTAGGTAAAATAAAGGTTAATTTAACTCAAGTAGGAGTTGATTTTGCTTCATTTTCGGCACATAAATTTCATGGACCAAAGGGTGTGGGTGGACTTTTTATAAAAAAAGGACTTAAACTTACCCCACTTTTACACGGTGGAGAACACATGGGTGGTCGTAGAAGCGGAACTTTAAATGTACCTTACATAGTGGCTATGGGTGAGGCTTTGCGTATTGCAAACACTATGCTTGATTTTGAAGATTCTCATATACGCCGTTTAAGAGATAAACTAGAAGATCAAATTTTAGCCTTGCCTGATACAACAGTGGTTGGAAAAAGGGAACGCCGTGTGCCTAATACAATCTTAGCAAGTATTAAAGGTGTTGAAGGCGAAGCAATGCTTTGGGACTTAAATAAAAATGGTATAGCTGCAAGTACGGGCTCAGCCTGTGCAAGTGAAGCTTTAGAAAGCAATCCTATTATGGAAGCTATCGGTGCGGAGCATGATTTAGCACATACAGCTTTAAGGCTTTCTTTGTCACGTTTTAATACTGAAGAAGAAATTGATTATGCAGCAAAACAAATTAAAAATGCAACACAGAGATTAAGAGCAATTTCTTGTACTTATGCTTATAATCCAAATAATTACAAATAAGGATGAAAAATGGGAAAAAATAGTTTAATTGGTGGATCCATTTGGGATGAGTATTCACAAAAAGTTCAAGATAGAATGAATAATCCTCAACATATGGGAGAATTTAGTGAAGAAGATGCTAAAGCACGCAATGCAAAATTGATCGTAGCTGATTTTGGTGCAGAAAGTTGCGGCGATGCAGTAAGACTTTTTTGGCTTGTAGATGAAAAAACTGATAAAATTATCGATGCAAAATTTAAAAGTTTTGGTTGTGGTACAGCTATAGCAAGTAGTGATACTATGGTGGATCTTTGTATAGGAAAAACTGTAGATGAAGCAGTAAAAATCACAAATTTAGATGTGGAATTTGCTATGCGTGACAATCCAGAAACTCCAGCTGTTCCACCTCAAAAAATGCACTGTTCGGTTATGGCTTATGATGTAATCAAACAAGCAGCAGCGCATTATAAAGGTATAAGTCCTGAAGATTTTGAAGATCAAATTATAGTTTGCGAGTGTGCTAGGGTAAGTCTTGGAACTATTAAAGAAGTGATTAAACTTAATGATTTGCATAGCGTAGAAGAAATCACACAATATACTAAAGCGGGTGCTTTTTGTAAATCCTGTATCAAACCAGGCGGACATGAAAAAAGAGATTATTACCTTGTAGATATTTTAGCTGAAACTAGAGCTGAAATAGATAGAGAAAAACTCAAAAATACAATGAAAAGTGATGTGGCTTTTGATGAAATGACCGTAGTGGGACAATTAAAAGCAGTTGAAAGTGTTTTAGATGCTGAAATTCGCCCTATGCTTCATAATGATGGCGGAGATTTGGAAGTGATTGATATACAAAAGGCTGAAGGTGCAGCAATTGATGTTTATATTCGTTATCTTGGTGCTTGTAGTGGTTGTTCTAGTGGAAGTGGTGCAACACTTTATGCTATTGAAACAATTTTACAAGAAGAATTAAGTCCAAATATACGCGTTATGCCGGTTTAAAAAAAATAGCAAGATAAAATCTTGCTATTTTATAGCTTTTGCTTGCAAATCAAGGGGTGGTAAATTTTCTATATAAATACTACGACTTGGGAAAGCAAAGGTTAAACCATTTTTTTCAATTATACGCATAAACTCAAGCATTAAACTTTGTCTAGCTTCTCTAAAATCTTTTCCACCTATTTCTTTGATATAAAAATAAAGCTCTATATTAATACTACTATCTGCAAATTCACTTAAAGCCACATAACAAGCATTTTTATAGCCTTCTAAATCATTAATAGATACAAGATTTTGACGATATTTTGTTGTATGATCGCCATATTTTAATGCACTATCCTCATCGTGAGCTACTAAATCACTTGTATGCAAAAATTCTCTTAGATCTTTTACACATTGTTCTAGTTTTTCAGGAGTAGCATCATAACCAACACCCAAATACATTCTAACATGGCGACCCATGCGTCTTTTGCTCCAATTTTTGATATTAGCTCCCATAATAGTTGAATTTGGTAAAAATACAAGACAATTATCAAAAGTTCTAATAGTAGTTTTTCTAAGTCCTGTTTCAACCACGGTTCCTTCTATGCCTGAAACCTCTACCCAATCTCCTTGATTAAAGCTATTATCAAAAAGTAAGAGTATAGAAGCAAAGAAATTTGCAATGATATCTTTCGCCGCTAAAGCAACAGCTAAACCACCAATTCCCAAAGATGCAATAATAGCCGAAATATTAAAACCAAGTTGAGCAAGAATATATAATAAAGCTATGATAATAATGACAAAATATAAAATTTTAATAATTAAATTTACAACTTCTTTTTTTCCACTTTTTTGAGCAAGTTTAGAAACCAATACCACACCATAACCATCAAGCATTCTTAAAATAAGCCATGCAATTAAAACTGCATAAACTATATGAAAAAAATTACTTAAATTTACACTCAAAGGTGCAGGATAAGTTGCTATAGTAAGACAAAGAGAAATAGCATAGACAATCAACAAGAAACCTACGGGTTTTTTAATATTCTCAATAAAAATGACTTTAATATCATCTACATCATTTTTATTTCTATAAAAAAGCTGAACAAGGAAAAAATATACTATATTTGCAAAAAAACGTCTTAAAGATATAAAAAATGCTAAAACCAAAGCAGAAATTACTATTTTTCCGATATTAATGAAACCTACTCCAATTGCCTCATTTATACGATCTATCCAAACTTGAAGCTCAAGTAATGAAAAAATATAATTACTTTCAAGCAAATCTGCATTTGAGCGTAAATACTTAAGAATTTCAGAATAAGAATCTACAGCATTACTGATATATCTTTCTTTTAGGGTAATTTTTTCTAATTCTTCTGGATTTGTAATTTTGCTTTTAAAACTGTTTAAATTTATACTAGAAGAATTTTGTAAATTTTCCATTGCTTTATCAACAGTAGCAATCAAATCTTCACTACTTGCTGTATTTTTAAAAAGTTTTTCCACTTCAAACAAAGAAGAATAAAAACTTTCCACAATATTAAAATAAACTAGATTAAGAGTGGCATCTGTATAAATATAAGGCTTATTAATATTCTTTTTTTGAACATCTAGTAATTTTTCTTTTGCTTTTAAAAATCTAGCCACTGCCTCTTCATTAATCTTTTGTCCTACTATCATATCGGGTATTTTTGCTAAAATAGTCTTTTTGTCTTTTTCAAATTCACTTAAAATACCATTAAAAGTGCTTGAATTTTCATCATTGTTTTTCTTAAATTCTTTAATTTGATTGTTAAGATCAACATATTTTTCAACTAAAGCATAAATTCCTTCATCCTCTTTACTAATATTCGCATCAATAAATTTAAATTCTTGTGCTCCAAGGTATAAAATAAAAAAACATAAACTAAAAATAATTTTTTTCATTGAACTTTCCTATCCTGTATTAAAGTAAAAATTTTTGCTTTAAAATCATACTCATAAATTTCACCTGTCTCTATAATATAATACCAAGCATGTACTTCTATTTTTCCTTCATCTAAAGCTTCTTGCACGCCTGGATAAGTAAGTATATTTTGCAAAGAATTTACTAAATTTAATTTTTCTGTAAGCCATGAACGCATAGCCAAATCGTCTCTTGCAAAAATCATTACATCTTTTTTTATCGGATCTAACATAGTAAGCCATTTTTTCACGTTAGGAATTTTATTTAACTCTTCATCAGAATAATAAAGAGCATTGCAACCTCCACAATTACTATGGCCACAAACGACGATATTTTTAATATGCAATGAATTTAAAGCATACTCTATTGCTGAAGTTGTCGCCAAGTAATCTTCTCCAACGCGATAAGGTGGAACTATATTTGCAATATTTCGTATTACAAAAAGCTCACCTGGACCCGTATTAGTGATCAAATTTGGAATTACTCTAGAATCAGAACAACCTATAAAAAGAGTATGGGGATTTTGCTTATTTTTTAGACTTTCAAAAAGTTCTTCATGCTCCTTAAAGTCTTCTTGCATAAACTTAATCGCACCGCTAATAAGATTTTCCATAAAACCAACCTGAAACTAAAATCTTGAAATTATAACAAAATTTCAGCAAAGATTTCATTTAAGCATAAGATATTATATAAATTAACTTTTTATTTAGTCTAATATGTTAGATTTCGCTCAAGATTTTAAAAAATCTAACAATTTTACAAGGAGAATTTTATGAGTCTTTATGATAGAGACTACTCAAGATCAAAAGAATTTGAAAATACACGCTCAAGCGAATTAAGTATTTTTATTAAACAAACTTATCAACTTTTTGCTGCTTCATTATTAGCTGCAACAGTAGGTGCGTATGTAGGAATTTTTGCTTTAGCATCATTTTTTATACAATCACAAGTAACTTTTTGGATCCTTTTTGCTGTTGAAATCGGACTTTTATTTGCTTTGCAATGGAAAAAAAGAGAGGCTCCATTAAATCTTGTTTTACTTTTTGGTTTTACTTTCTGCTCAGGTTTAACGCTTACACCTTTGCTTATTTCGGTTTTAGCTCTACCAGCTGGAGGAATTATCATCGCTCAAGCTTTTGCTTTAACAACAGTTGCTTTTGCAGGACTTAGTGTATTTGCTATGAATACAAAAAAAGATTTTACTGTTATGGGTAAAGCTTTATTTATAGTATTGATCGTTATTGTAGCAGCATCTTTACTAAACCTTTTCTTCCAAAGCAGTATAGTTAATCTAGCTATTTCAGCAGTAGCTGCAATATTATTTTCATTTTACATTCTTTATGATACGCAAAATATTATCCGCGGAAATTATGAAACTCCAATCGAAGGTGCAGTAGCACTTTATCTTGATTTTGTTAATCTTTTCGTATCTTTACTTAATATCTTAAGAAGCTTCAATAGCAGATAAGTTTTTGTGGGATTTTTCTCACAAAAACTTTTCAAGTTTCAAAACTTTTCAAGTTTTATTTAGTTAAAATAATCATTTAAAAATTAACTTTTAGGAATTTTCAATGATCACTCTTTTAATCATTTTACAATTTATCATCGTTGTAGTTATTTGTATAGCAGTTTTACTTCAAAAAAGTTCAAGTATAGGACTTGGAGCTTATAGTGGAAGCAATGAAAGTTTATTTGGTGCCAAAGGACCGGCTGGATTTTTGGCAAAATTTACCTTTGTCATGGGAATTTTACTTATTGCAAATACTATTGGTCTTGGTTATTTATACAATAAAGCTAGCAAGGACTCTTTAGCAGAGAAAATTAAAGTAGAAAACAACAACACTACTATTCCAAGTGCTCCTATTGTGCCTACTACCCCAAACACAAATTCTATCGCTCCAAGTGCACCACAACTTCCAAGCGATGTTAATTCAAGTAAATAATTAAAGGAAATGATAATGCTAAATGAAATTTTTAACAAACAAAAAACCCAAAGTGAAAAATCTTTAGAAGCCTTAAAAAAAGACTTTACCACTTTAAGAACTGGAAAAGTTAATATCCATATTTTAGATCATATTACAGTGGATTATTATGGAACTCAAACTCCTTTAAATCAAGTAGCAACTGTTTTAGCAAGTGATGCTTCAACTATTAGCATCACTCCTTGGGAAAAACCTTTACTAAAAACCATAGAAAGCGCTATTGCAGCTGCAAATATCGGTGTCAATCCAAACAATGACGGCGAAAGTGTAAAATTATTTTTCCCTCCGATGACTAGAGAGCAAAGAGAAGAAAACGTAAAGCAAGCTAAAGCTATGGGTGAAAAGGCAAAAGTTTCTATAAGAAATATACGCAAAGATGCCAACGATGCAGTTAAAAAACTAGAAAAAGATAAGGCAATAAGCGAAGATGAAGCAAAAAAAGCTTATGATGAAGTGCAAAAACTTACCGACACCTATACAACAAAAATTGATGAGAGTGTAAAAAGCAAAGAAAGTGAACTTTTAAAGGTTTAACGATGAATTTAGAGCAAATTTATAAAGATTGTGGTGCTTATTTAGAAGGGCATTTTTTACTAAGTTCAGGTAAACATTCGCAATTTTATCTTCAAAGTGCAAAAGTTTTAGAGGATCCAAAATTAGCAGCAAAACTTTGTAATGAACTTGCAAAGATTATTGCAAGCTATAAGATAGAATTTGACAGCATTTGTTCTCCTGCGTTAGGTGGAATTTTAGCAGGTTATGAGCTTGCAAGAGCTTGTAGCAAACGTTTTATCTTCACTGAAAGAGTAAATAAAGAAATGACTTTAAGACGTGGTTTTGAAGTAAAAAAGGGTGAAAAATTTATAATTTGTGAAGATATCATTACTACAGGTGGTAGTGCTTTAGAGAGTGCAAAAATCATTGAAAGTTTAGGTGGCATTGTTGTAGGTTTTGCAGCATTGGCAAATCGTGGTTTTTGTGCAGTAGAAAATTTAAAATCTCCAAGAAAAGATAATGCGAAATTACCTGAAAATTTACCACTCTTTACTCTAGGAAATTTTGAATTTGAAATTTATGATGAAACAAATTGCCCACTTTGTAAAAAAGGGAGTAAAGCTATAAAACCAGGAAGTCGTGGAAATTAAATGAAAACTAAAGCAAAAATTAGCTCTAGATGGCTAAGATTTAGAGCTTTGCTTATAGATATTTTTCTTATTTATGTTCCTATTTTGTATTTATTTTATTTTCTATTAGGCTCTAAAGAAGCTTTTTTAAACAACCATTTTATCACAACTTTATGTACTTTTTTATTTGGTTTGATTCAAGCTATTTTTTTAACAAAAAAGGCACAAAGTCCGGGTCTTAAAGCATATGATTTATATCTTATTGATATAAAAACGGGAAAGAAACTAAGTTTTCTTAGAATTTTACTAAGATATGTGATATTTATTATAAGTTTTGGCTTACTCTTTGGTTTATTTGTCAGTTTTGCAAGAAAAGATCGTTTAAATTTACACGATATTTTAACTCAAAGTTGTATAGTTACCAAAGCATAAAGAAAGGTTAAAAATGCAAAGAAAAAGAATTTACAATCCAAGCTCAAACGAAACTCTAGGAGATCGTAAAGTTTTTGATGGTAACCCACATGGAATTTTAAATTTCACTAAGGCAAAATATACTTGGGCTTTAAAACTTTGGGATTTAATGGAAGCAAATACTTGGTTTCCAAAAGAAGTGGATACAACTAAAGATGCACTTGATTATCGCTGTAATTTAACTGCAGGTGAAAAAAGAATGTATGATTTGGTTTGGAGTCAGCTTATTTCTATGGATAGTTTTCAAACCAATAATTTAGCAGACAATATCAACCCTTACATCACAGCTCCTGAAATCAATGCAGTTTTAGCACGCCAAGCTTATGAAGAGGCAAACCATTCAAAATCTTACGCTGTTATGGTAGAAGCGATTTGCGATAATACAGATTTGATTTATGAAATGGAAAAGCATGATGAAACTTTGCGTGAAAAAAATGACTTTATTTCAAGCATTTATGAAGAATTAGCAGGCGATGTAGATGATAATAAACTTCTTTTAGCTATGGTGGCAAATCAAATTTTAGAAGGAGTATATTTTTACAGTGGTTTTACTGCTATTTACGCACTTGCGCGTGCAGGAAAAATGCTAGGTTCAGCACAAATGATCCGCTTTATCCAAAGAGATGAAATCACACATCTTTTATTATTTCAAAATATGATCAATTCAGTACGCAAAGAAAGACCTGATTTATTCCATGATGAAAATATCAATAAAATTTATGATATGTTTAAAAAAGCTGGAGATCTTGAGATCAAATGGGGTAAATACATCACTCAAAATCAAATCATGGGCTTTACTGATGATATCATAGAAGAATATATCCATTATCTTGTAGATCAAAGATTAAGTGCGATCAATTTAGATAAGTTATATAATGCAAAACATCCTATTAAATGGGTAGATGATTTTTCAAAATTTAACGATCAAAAGAGCAATTTCTTTGAAAGTAAAGTAACGAATTATTCTAAGGGTAGTATAAGCTTTGATGACTTCTAAAACTTCTTTAGCCTTACTTTGTGATTTTTATGAATTTACAATGTCTCAAGGCTATTTCAAAAACAATAAAAAAGATCAAATTTGTTATTTTGATATATTTTTTAGAAAAATTCCAGATTCAGGTTCTTTTGCTATTTTTGCAGGTCTTGAAGATATTTTAGACTTTGTTGAAAATTTGAGTTTTGATACAGAAGATATAGAATTTTTAAGAAAACAAGGTATTTTTGATACAAAATTTTTAGATTTTTTAGCTAACTTTAAATTTAAGGGTGAAATTTATGCTATGCGTGAAGGAGAAGTGATTTTTCCAAACGAACCTTTACTTTGCGTTAAAGCTACAACCATAGAAGCACAGCTTTTAGAAACTTTTTTACTTTTAAGTTTAAACCACCAAAGCCTTATTGCTACCAAAACCAATCGTATCGTGCGTGCAGCTAAAGACAGTAAAATTTTAGAATTTGGTTCACGCAGAGCACAAGGAAGTGAAGCAGCCTTAAAAGGAGCAAGAGCAGCTTTTATAGGAGGTTGCATAGGAAGTGCTTGTACTTTAGCAGGAAAAATTTATAATATCCCTATCAATGGAACTATGGCACATTCTTGGGTGCAAATGTTTGAAAATGAACTTGAAGCTTTTAAAGCTTATGTGAAAATTTATCCAAAAAATCCTGTTTTTTTGATTGATACTTATGATTGTCTAAATAGCGGACTTAAAAATGCGATTAAAGTTTTTAAAGAATTTGGTATTCAAGAAGGCGGCGTGAGAATAGATTCTGGAAATTTACTTAAGTTGAGTTTGAAAATCAGACAAGAACTTGATCAAGCAGGACTTCAAAAATGTAAAATCATAGTTTCTAACGCACTTGATGAATGGAGCATTAAAAAACTCAAAGAACAAAATGCACCTATTGATATCTTTGGTGTAGGTGAAAGATTGATCACTGCTTCAAGTGACCCTATTTTTAGTTGCGTTTATAAACTCGCAGCCTTAGAAGATCAAGGCATAAAACCTAAAATCAAAATCAGCGAAAATAACGAAAAATCAACCCTACCTCATTTTAAAAAGCTTTTTAGGGTTTATGATAAAAACACGCAAAAAATCCTTTTTGATGAACTTTATGTTTTTGACGAAAACCCAAATCAAGATGAAAATTTAGAACGCAAAGAACTTTTAAAATTAGTCTACAAAGAAAAAAGACTTCTTAAAAAGTCATCTTTAAATACTATTCAAGATTATACAAAAGAGCAAATTTCAAAACTCGATGAGAATTTTTTAGATCTTGATCGTTTTGTGAAATTTGAAGTAAAACTCTCGCCTAAACTTCAAAATATCACTGAAGATCTTTTAAAAACTCGTTTTTAAAATCCACATAATTTAAAGCGGATTGTTTTAGAAAGTTTATTTCTTCATTATTTAATTCACGCACAAATTTTGCAGGATTTCCAAGTATCAAAGAGCGTGGCGGAAATTTTTTACCCTTTGTTACAACGCTTCCAGCACCCACTATGCTATCTTCTTCTATCAAAGCATTATCCATGATAACAGCATTCATTCCGATTAAAACACGATTTTTTATCACACAAGCATGGATAACGCAATTATGTCCTATAGTTACATCATCTCCTATTATTGTAGGAAAACCAGCATCTTTTAACTTTCCTTTTTCATCAAATTCCCTATGCCAAACATGAACTGTGCTAAGATCTTGAATATTGGTTCTTTTGCCAATTTTTATAAAATTAACATCGGCTCTTAAAACACAATTAAACCAAATACTACTTTCATCTCCTATTTCTATTTCTCCTATGATTTTAGCGCCCTCTGCAACAAAAACATTTTGACCTAGTTTGGGACTATGATTTTTAAATTTTATAAGCATTTTTTTCCTTTTTATTTAAGTATAGCTAAGTTTAACTCTATTTCAACTTTTTTAGTTACAATTTTTATTTAAATTTATAGGAGAAGTAATGAACGCATTTGAACAAAAAAGATGTCAAAATATGGCTGAAGAAATTGCACAAAAAGTTTTTATCAATGAAGAACTTTTTAATGCTTTTTGTCAAATTCCACGTGAAATTTTTTCTCCTTTAAAAGCCCATGCTTATCGCCTTGATGCTTTGCCTTTAGCAAATTCTCAATGGATTAGTTCACCTTTAACTGTAGCTAAAATGACTATGGCTTTAGATTTTAAAAATGCTGATAGTATTTTAGAGATAGGTTGTGGAAGTGGCTATCAAGCTGCGATTTTAAGCAAAGTCATAAGGCGTGTTTTTACCATAGAACGCATAGAAAATTTAGCCAAAAAAGCCGCTCAAACTTTCAGAGAATTAGAACTTTTTAATATCAATGTAAAATTTGATGATGGACAAAATGGCTGGAAAAATTATGCTCCTTATGATAGGATTTTATTTTCTGCTTATGCGACACAAATTCCTGAAATTTTACTTGATCAATTAAGCGATGACGGTATTTTAGTCGCTCCTATTTTACACAATGGCAAACAATTCATCACACGCCTTAGAAAAAATGGCACAAATTTACAAAAAGAAATTTTAGAAGAATGTTTATTTGTGCCTATAGTAGATGGAAAAGAATAAATTTTTTTACAAAATTTATTAAAAACTCTTTAGAGCCTTTCTTAACTTTTCACTCATTTCATCAATATGTTCTTTTTGTAAAATCAAAGGAGGTAAAAATCTCAAATCATTCTCCCCGCAACTTATTAATAAAAGTGCATTTTCTTGACATTTTTGAATGACCTTAGCTACTTTTACACTTTTATCAAGACTCAGCCCTTGCATAAACCCTAAGCCTTTGCGTTTTTTACAAAAATCAAATTCATTTATCAACTCATCTAAACTTTGCTCTAAATAAGGCGTGAGTTTATTGACATTTTCTAAAATTTTTTCTTCTTTAAAAATTTCAAAAACTGCATTCACTCCTGCACAAACTAAAGGATTTCCACCATAAGTACTACCATGATCGCCTGCTTCTAAAGAATTGCTTGCTACCTTTTGATTTATTACAAAAGCACCCACACTAAGCCCACAACCTAAGGCCTTAGCTGAAGTCATGATATCAGGCAAAATTTGTGCGTGCTCATAGGCAAAAAATTTTCCACTTCTACCCATGCCACATTGAATTTCATCAGCAATTAATAATATATCTTTTTCATCGCAAAGCTTTCTTAAGGCTTTGTAAAAATCTTTATTTGCAGGATTTATCCCACCTTCTCCTTGCACGCTTTCTAAGATAATAGCGCAAGTTTTTTCATTCACCAATGTTTCAACGCTTGAAATATCATTATATTTTGCAAATTTAACCCCTGAAATTAAAGGTTTAAAAGGCTTTTGATATTTTTCATTAGCAGTAAGCGATAAAGCCCCTAAAGTACGCCCATGAAAAGAATGCTTAAAAGCGATAAATTGTCCACCCTTAATACCTTTGTTAAAGGCGTATTTTCTAGCTGTTTTCATCGCTCCTTCTATACTTTCTGTACCAGAATTTGTAAAAAAAACACGCTCTAAAGCACTAGCTTTGGCTAAATTTTTAGCTGCAGCGGCTATGTTTTCATTATAATATAAATTGCTAGTATGTAAAAGTTTATCCACTTGAGCTTTGATTTTAGCATTAAATTTAGCATGATTATATCCTAAAGCACAAACACCTATACCACTTGAAAAATCAAGATATTTTTTAGCCTTATCATCAAAAAGATAAACCCCCTGCCCTTTTTCTAAAACTATATCAAAACGCTTATAAGTAGGGACAATATGACTTTGTTCTTTATAATCCATTTTCATCCTTTAACCCACCAAAGTGCCTATACCTTCATCAGTAAAAAACTCAAGCAATAAAGAATGCTTCACGCGTCCATCTAAAATATGCACCTTTTTGACTCCATTTTCACAAGCATCAATACAGGATTTTAATTTTACATACATACCGCCTTCTATTTTAGGAGCTAAAATTTTAGCTTGTTCAAGGCTAATTTTAGAAATCAAAGAATTTTTATCACTAAAATCCTCATAAAGTCCTGCAGTATCAGTTAAAAAAGCAAGTTTTTCAGCCCTTAAAGCCTTGGCGATCGCACAAGCTACGTCATCAGCGTTAATATTATAAGTATTAAAATCCTCATCCATGCCAATAGGAGCAATGATAGGTAAAAAATCTTTCTCTAAAAGCTCTTCTAAAATTTTCGAATTTACCTTTTGTATCGTGCCAACAAAAGCTAAATTTTCATCTTTTTTCACACATTCTAAAAGCGCGCCATCTTTACCACAAAGCCCTATGGCTTTAACTCCTAAATTTTGCAAACTATGGACTAAATTTTTATTGATATGATTTAAAACCATGCTGGCCACTTCAATAGTGGCTTTATCACTAACCCTAAGACCGTTTTTAAACTCACTCTTTACGCCTAATTTTTCACACATAGCAGAAATATCTTTTCCCCCACCATGTACAATAATAGGCTTTAAACCCACGAGTTTTAAAAGAGCTATATCTTGCATCACACAATGCTTTAGCTCTTCATTTTCCATAGCTGATCCGCCGTATTTTATAAGTATAATCTTAGAATTAAATTTGCGTATATAAGGCAAAGCTTCGATTAAGACATTAGCTTTTTCTAAATATTTTTGCATGATCATTCCTTAAGCATTAAAGCTAGTTTGATTATACTCATTTAAAGAAAGATCGTAATAATTCGCATCCTCTCTTAAAGTAAAACCATAATGTTTCCAAAACTCATTGCCTAAATCATTGTTTTTAAAAGCGATTAAGGCGATTTTATTAATCTTTTGAGCTTTTAAAGCCTCAAGACAAAATTTAGTCATCTCGTGTGCTATACCCTTTTTTCTATGATCTTTATGTACACATACATGATAAAATCCTCCTATGCGTCCATCATGCCCGCAAAGTATACTTCCTACAATTTCTTCATCAACCACTGCTACAACGCTAAGATTTGGGTTTCTATCTAAAAAATTTTCTATATTTTCTTTGCTATCATCAATGCTTCTTATCCCAAAGCCTTTTATCTCACACCAAAGCTTATAAACGGCTTCATAATCGCTTTTTTGCATAGCTCGTATTAACATTTTTATCCTTTACAAATTTGCAAAGAATTTAAGTCCTTCATCTTCATCAAAATCAAACATTAAATTCATATTTTGAACAGCTTGTCCTGCTGCACCTTTGATTAAATTATCAATAGCACCGAGCACAATAACACGCTTTGTGCGTTGATCTACACTAAAATTTATATCCGCAAAATTGCTTGATTTAACCCACCGAGTCTGCGGAAGCGACTGCGGCGGTAAAAGCCTTATGAATTTATTGTTTTGATAGTATTTTGTATAAATATCGCGTATATCTTGTTCTTGCAAATCCTCTTTTAAATTTGCATAAGCACTGATTAAAATTCCTCTTTGCATAGACACAAGATGAGGGGTAAATTGTAGAGTGATTTTCTTTTTGGCTGCATAGCTTAAATGCTCTTCAATTTCAGGAGTATGGCGATGCAAAGCTAAATTATAAGCTTTGATATTTTCATTAACTTCACAAAAAAGATTTTCCACCTTTGCACTTCTTCCTGCTCCACTTACTCCACTTTTTGCATCAATAATAACTGAGCTAAAATCAATGATCTTTTCTTTAAAAAGCGGATAAAGACTTAAGATAGAACAAGTGGTATAACAACCTGGATTTGCCACTAAACTTGCTTTTTTTATCTCTTCTTTATAAAGCTCACAAAGTCCATAAACCGCATTTTGCAAAAGCTCTTGATTAGGATGAGTGAATTTATACCAAAGCTCATAATCTTTAGGATTTTTAAGACGAAAATCCGCACTTAAATCAATGATTTTCATCTTTTTTAATAAATTCTCATTTAAAAGTTTAGCACTAAATTCATGCGGAGTAGCCAAAAACAAAAGATCAAGTTCAAGTTCATCTAAATTTTTATTTTCAAAACATAAATTTAAAGGGGTGTTAGGATAAAGATCTTGATAATTTTGCCCCACGCTAGAACTCGAACCCAAATAAGAAATTTCAACCTTGGGATGATTAAGCAAAATGCGAACAAGTTCATTTCCCGCATAACCACTCGCTCCTAAAATCCCAACTTTTATTTTCATCTTTATCCTTTAAATGTAAAAGCAAGTATTATAAACAAAAAAGCTTAAAATAAAAAATACAATTTTTAAATTATTTTTTATTTAAAAACTATATCTTAAATTAGCATTTGCACTCCAATCTACATTTAAATCGCCAAAAAATGTCTTTTCAAATTCAAAACTAAAGCGTGTTTTATCGTTAAGCTTATAATCATTTCCTAAATTTATAAACATTCTTTGATCTTTTTTCCTTCATATCTTCTCTGACTTGCTTGATCCTCCAAGATTTGATCTCCTGCTTTAATCGGATCCGCATACAAACCAAGTCCTGTTCTAAAATTTAAATTTTAATTTTGACTTCCTATGAAAAATGCTGTTTTTACGACTAAAGGAATATAAGAAAATCGTTTTAAACTAGCAATATCTCCTTTTAGATCCATAGCTCCTACATAACCACTGATAAATTCCAAACTCGGCTCAAGATAAAATTTATCATAAGCTTTTCTATAACCTAACTCAGCACTTAAGATAATATTATGCGAACCATCATTATCATCTAATCTACCTTGATTTCCTGGAATAAAATTTGCATTTATTTCATTTTGATAATAAATATATCTAAAACAAAATCACTATAAAAACCTTACTCCACTGTAAAGCTCGAAATTCGAATACTCGTTTAATTTATCATGTCCGCTTTGAATTTCAAAGTATTTTCCACTATTATACTCATCACTCGTACCCCATCCAAAAGTTCTTAACCATACACCACTTTCATAAGGATTATTGCGTAATTCCCCCATTCTTTTATGCATATTATCCCACTCCTATCATGGAGCCTAAAATAGCTTGAGCAAGTATAGATTTAGTTTTTACAATAGCTTGAGTATTATCATTAGTAAAAAAATATTCATCTTTAATCTTAGAATCAATTTTTTCTAAATTCCACTCTGGGCAAAATTTTCTTCATTATGAGAAAAAACAACATTTGGGGTATACGTACTAAAACCTTGCTCACATTTGGCATAGTAAAAAATTCCTTTGTTAAATGTTTATTTTCATCTTTTAAATGAGCTAGTAAGATATTTAAACCCGCTTTTTACTAGGATTATTAAGAAAAATTAATACTAAAGTATTATTTACTCCTTGTGTGCTTTCCTTAGAATTAATATAATCTGCTTTAGAATTTTCAAAATCCGCATTGATTTTAAATATTGTATTATTTGCACTTAATTTTTTTGCATCAACTTTCCTATAAATAGCACTTTTTTCTACTTGAAGATTGCTCATTTATATATGAGACTCAAGCAAAGAATCTTTAATCGCAAGATTTTTTTTGCGTATCATTGATACCTTTGATATTACCACTAAAAAATGTGTTTTGCAAAGTAACATCAGAATGATCAAGATTTAAATTTACACTAAAATAAACCTTTTCTATCTTAGCATTTTGGGTATTTTAAAGCTTTTGCTCAAAAGCCATTTCTTTGCCAACTCCTGTTTATACAACATCTCCATAAGAATAATCATCAGTCTTATCAATAATATTTTCCCCATCTTTTTCATCGATCCACAAATTTTTACTTCCAAGCTCTATTTTGGAATTTTTAGCATTAAGGTTTTCTACTTTTAAGCTTACATTACGCCCTAAATAAAACTCGCTTTTTTTCTAAATTAAGCTCTTTTAAAACAAAAACCCTATCTTCCCAATCTTCTTGTGTAAAACTTACAGGCTTAGTTAAAGCACTTAAACCATGTTCTTGAAGTTTTTTAGCTTGTTCTTTGCTTACATAAGCGTGTATTCTAGCATGTCCTTGAAAATTTAACTTGGCATTTTCTGTCCTAAAAACACCTTCTTTATTGTAAATATTACCATCAAAAATCAAAGCTTTATCTGTATTAGCACTAATTGTTATGGCCTCATCTGAAAAATATTGCCATGATAAAGATAATTTTGCTTGTTTTCTAAATTTAAATTTGCCCCTGCTTTAGAGCTTGTGATAAAAACATTATTAGAGTTAGCTTTAATTTGATCAAATTTTAATGTTAAGCCCGATAGATCCAAAGTTCCACCATTCATATAAATTTCGCCAAAACTTCAACCTTCACCCTCAAGACTTACCTTGGTCCTCACCCATTCTAAGTCCTGTATCCACACTTTGACTTTTGACAACAAGCTCTCCTTCACCCATTTTATAAAGAAAATCATCTTTTTTGGTTTTAACATTATATTCTACCTTGAACCCTTATCAGCATAAATTCCGCCATGTATAAGCCATTTATCGCCTGTTATTTGCCAATTTGAATTTTTATCAAATTTAAAACACTAGCGCCTAAATCCACATCGCTATTTAAATTTATACTTCCATTTTGAGAAAAATACAAATCCTTGCTATTTTGCATTTCTTCAATTCTCTTATCACAATTATTTTTATCATCAAAAGAATTTTTATAGCTTACATAACCCACATTAGTCTTAGAAATCAAACTTACATTTTCTATTTTTTTACCATCTTTCACCAAACCATCGCTACTAAGTGTATAAGTTCCAGATCCTATGGCTACTTTATGAGCATTTTAAAATTCATTGATCTTTACTTGATTGATCAAAGCATAATCAACCTGTAAACAAGTATATCCATAGTAAAATGGACATTACAATTACTCGTACTTACCACACCCACTAAATACCATTTTTATCCATCTTATCATAAACACTCCACTTCCAGAATCCCAGGATATTAAAGAACTTGTAAAAGAATTTCTTTTATCATTGGTATAATTAAGAAATTGCAACTTAAAACGCTTATCTTCAGTATTTTTAGGAGTTAAACTGACAAAACCTCCTAAATTGATTTCATTAGAATCAAAAATCTTAATGGGTACTTTATTTGTATCTTCAAAACCTAAAGCTACAATACCACTTCCCTCTCTTGCAAAGTACTCATAACGCGAACTATCAAAAAGCTTGCCTTTACCTTTTGAATAATCACATTTTCCACTTTGACAACTATCCCAAAATGGATCCTTGTATTCATAAATATCTCCACCATCGCCAGAATTTTTTTCAATAAGATTTAAATCTTTACTCAAATTTGCACTTTTATTGAGACTAATCTTACTCATTTTTAAAACAGCAAAATCCACATTTTCTTTTTTATAAGTAAAATTATCACTTGAGCTTACGATTCTATTTGCTACCCCTCCAAAGTGTAAAACACTACCTTGTTTCACATAGCCTTTATTTACTTCCCAGTATTTAAACTTGTACTCATATGAGAAGCGCTGACTATATAAGATTGTCCTATATTGGTAAATTCTCCTTGGAATTTTCCTCCACGATTTGAAGTAGAAAAATCAATCATAGGCACATTAAAAGAGATATTTTGACTAGGATTTTTTGCTAAAATTTCAAAGCCACTTTAACCTACTTGAAATTTGCCTTTATTACTGGCAAAATCAAGATATTCTTGAAAATAACTTTGGATCAATAGCTGAAGCAAAAAGATAGTTAGAAAAACCAAATGCCATTAATGTACAAAAAGATAATTTTAGTTTCATAAATCCCTCCTTTTTATAAATATAATTTTAGCACAAAATTTAATTTTTAACTAAAATATAAAGTTGTTCATGAAGATGGATATTACGATTTTTAAGATTGCGAGAAGCTCTAAAAGTATTATATTTTTGTTCTAAAATCCGACATTTTCCAAGAGTACTTAAACGCTTTAAAAAAATTTCTTTTTTTACAAAACCTTCACAATTATAAGAAAGTAAAATCACTCTTGCTTTTAAATCATTAATAAGTTCAAATAAAGCATCTTGGGCAAATTTTGACTTATTAAAAGTACTGCGGTTCCAATCCTTTGGAATGCCACTGATTTTAGAAATTTCTTCAGGTTTTTTATAATTTGCAATTAAATTTAGCATAAAATAATTAGAACTATAAGGGTGCTGATTATAAGGGGGGTCAAGATACACTACATCAAAAAAATCAAGTTCTTTTGCAAGCATGTTTGCATCCTTTTGCATCACTTCAAATTCACAAGAAAAATTTGAAAAAATAGGGATTTTAAGCTCTATTTCTCCTTTAATGCGTTTAAGTGCATTTTGTCCTTCTCCTCCAAATTTTCCGATACCATCCTTACCCTTATAAAAACCTTTAAAAACTCCGCTAGTATTTGAATGAACACTGGCTTCATAAATCAAAGGAGCTATAAAGAAATGCCTCAATTCTTTTGGAATTTCATTTTCGATTTTTTGCCTTATAGTATCAAGATATAAAGCATTTTTAAAAGTATAAAAAACCCTTTCATTTTTTTTAATATCATCATCATCTTTTGGAGCATAAAGCTCACTGATAAAACCTTTTTGAAAATCTAAATTTTGGATTAAATTTTTATAATACTTTTTTATATTTTGAAGTAAATCTTTGTCTTTATTAGCAAGATAACACTCATTGATGAGTTTTGAATAATCTTCTAAATCATTGGCTAAAATATAATTTGAGTGTGCTTTTGCAAAACGACTTACAACACCTGAGCCACTAAATATATCACAAAAACTAAATTTATCTTTACCAAGTTCTTTTTTAGCTACCTTAAAGCCATTATTTAAAAAACTTAAAAGTGCTCTTTTATTTCCAAGATAAGTTATAATTTGCTCTTTTAAAAAAGAAGGATTTTCTTTCAAAATTTAAAACCTTTAAAAGCCTTATCCACAAAAGTGGATTAAGCTTTTTTTGGAGTTACAAGCATATTTACATAACGACCTTCAAAATTTGGCTCTTTGTCACGATTAGCTTCATTTTCTATCATAGTCCAAATTTTTTCAAGCAAAGCTACACCTGCTTCAGGAGTTGCCATTTCACGTCCTTTTAAGAACACACGAAATCTCACATGCTTACCTTGTTCTAAAAATTCTAAAGCATGTTTTACCTTGTAATTAATATCATTTTGAGCAATTTTTACAGAAAGTTTGATTTCTTTTATATCAATCACTTTTTGTTTTTTCTTTGCTTCTTTTTGTTTTTTCTCTTGTTGATAACGGAATTTACCATAGTCCATGATCTTGCAAACAGGTGGCTTAGCATCTGCAGCTATCATTACAAGATCAAGTCCTAAACGATTTGCAATTTCTAAAGCTTCATCACTACTGATAATACCATAAACTTTGCCATCATCGCCAACACATCTGATTTCATCCGCTCTTATTTCTTCATTGAGCAATACTTCTTTTTCTTTACTCAAAAGTGTACCTCACTCATTTTCTCCTTAACTAATTTAATAAATTCGTCCAAGCTAAGATTTTTTTGTTCTTTAGCTCTTCTATCTCTTAAAGCAACGCTACGCTTTACCACCTCATCATCGCCTAAAACTAAAATCATAGGTAATTTTTGCTTTTCAGCGATACGAATTTTTTTACTTAAGCTCTCATTTTTTTCATACACCTCGCTATCGATATTAAGCTCTAATAATTCTTTTTGAATTTCTTTTGCGTAAGCAATATGTGCTTCGCCTATTGGCACTATACCCACCGCAGTTGGTGCGATAAAAAATGGAAACTCACCCGCACAATGCTCGGTTAAAATTCCTATAAATCTTTCAAAAGAACCTAAAATCGCACGATGCAACATTACAGGTTGTTTTTTTTCATTATCACTATCAGTGTATTCAAGTTTAAAACGACTTGGTAGGTTAAAATCTACTTGTACAGTTCCACATTGCCACTTTCTTTTTAAAGCATCGGTAATTTTAATATCAATCTTTGGCCCATAAAAAGCCCCGCCACCTTCATCAATACCGTATTTTAAACCTTGTTCATTTAAAGCTTCTTTTAAAGCCTTAGTCGCTATTTCCCAAATTTCATCATCACCTATGGCTTTTTCAGGTTTAGTTGAAATTTCCATTTCATAGCTAAAATCAAATAATTTCATCAAATTATCCACAAAAGCTAAAATTTCTAAAACCTGCTCTTTAATCTGACTTGGCATACAAAAAATATGTGCATCATCTTGAGTGAATTCTCTCACTCTAAAAAGTCCATGCAAAACGCCACTTTTTTCATGACGATGTACCACGCCGTATTCAAAAAATTTCAAAGGCAAATCACGATAACTTCTTACATCACTTTGATAAATTTTAATATGTCCCACACAGTTCATAGGCTTAATGCCATATTCTTGTTCATCAATTTGTGTAAAATACATATTTTCTTTATAGTTTGCATAATGCCCACTGATTTTCCATGCATCTGCTTTTAAAAGTTCAGGCCCACGCACAGGCTCATAACCACGTAAACGATGGATCTTATAAAGCATATGTTCAAGTTTAGATCTAAGTCTTGCACCGTTACTCAACCAAATAGGAAGACCTCCTCCGATCTCATCATCAAAGGTAAAAAGCTTAAGCTCTGTTCCAAGCTTTCTATGATCGCGTTTTTTAGCTTCTTCAATAATGGTTAAATACTCTTTTAAACTTTCCTTATCTGCAAAAGCAGTTCCATAAATTCGAGTAAGCATTTCTCTTTTTTCATCGCCACCCAAATACGCTCCTGCAACACGAGTGAGTTTAAAAAAGCGTAAAAATTTCGTATTTGGCGCATGAGGACCACGACACAAATCTTCAAATTCACCTTGTTTATAAATACTTACAGCTCCATCAGGAATACGCAATAAAACTTCTTGTTTTAAATCATCATTTTGAAATTTAGCCAAAGCTTCGCTTTTTGTGATTTCATATTTTGAAATTTCAATCTTTGCTTCAGCAAGTTCTTTCATCTTTTTTTCAATTTTTACTAAATCTTCTTCGCCAATCTTACTTTCCACACGAAAATCATAATAAAATCCATCTTCTATAACAGGACCAACGAAAAATTTAGCTTCAGGATACAAACTCTTAATCGCCTGTGCCATTAAATGCGCACAAGAATGACGGATTACTTCTAAACTTTCTTTAGAATTATCAAAATAAATTTCTTTTAAATTTGTATTTTTCACACTTTGAGAGTCAATTATTGTCTCATTGTCCAAATACGCAATAACTTCTTTTTCCATATTTTTAACCCTTTGTCGCTCACTTACCCTGTGAGTGTTTATAAAGTTCTAATTTTAACTTTCTAAGACTTAATTATTTTTGAAATTCAGCTTATTTTTAAAAAAATCTTAGAATAAATTTAATATTTATTTATAGCTTAAATTCACTTCCAGCATTTAAAATCCCACTATAATACAAATAAAAGAAAACAAATCCTAAAATAATACGATAAATTCCAAAAGGGATAAAGTCGAATTTAGAAATAAATTTTAAGAAAAATTTTATAACTAAAACTGCAACAATAAAAGCAGTGATAAAACCTATGCCTAAAGGAATTAAAGAATTTGCATTGCTAAGAAGCTCAGGCTCTTTATAAATGCTATAAGCTGTAGCGATAATCATCGTTGGAATGGCAAGCAAAAAACTAAACTCAGCCGCAACTTTTCTATTAAATCCTAGCAAAAGTCCACCAATAATACTTGCTCCACTTCTTGAAGTACCAGGAATCATGGCTAAAGATTGAAAAATACCTATGCAAAAAGCTTGTTTAAAACTTATTTCTTCTAAAGAATTGATACGATATTGTTTATTTTTATGTGCAAGTTCTATAAGAATAAACACAACACCGCCAAAAATGAGCATTCCAACCACAACCCAACCATTAAATAAAGCATTTAAGTATTTTGCCACAAAAAGCCCTATAACTCCAGTAGGAAAAAATCCAACTGCAAGTTTTAACCAAATATCAAGCCCTTGAAACAATTTACGCCAAAATACAAAAATGACCGCCAAAATAGAACCAAGCTGGATGATAATCAAAAAGCTTTTCCAAAACTCATCTATATCGATACCTAAAATAGTTGTACCTAAAATCATATGTCCTGTTGAAGAAATAGGTAAAAACTCAGTCAGACCTTCTATAATTCCAAGTATTAAAGCATATAAATTTTCCATTTTAATCCTTGAATGATAATTGCAAAAGAAAAATTATATCAGAATGGATTAAATGGGGTTTTAACCCCAAAAATTAAGCATCTTTTTTAACAATACGCTTAATGAAATATAATACAACTCCCACAAAAAAGATAAGTGCGAAAAGCTCGCTATCATGAAAATTTGCTAAATTTAAAGCTAAAGGATTTTCACTACCACCCATACTTACTGAAAATACAGTAATTCCTGCGATAATTACCCCAAAAATACTTTCACCCACTATAAGCCCTGAAGCAAAAAGCGTGCCTCTTTGCTCACAACTTGCAAGTTTTTCTTCTTTATGAGAATTTTTTGCATATTTTTTAGTCAAGTGTTGCATTACAATATATTTTAAAATTCCGCCTATAACTAAAGGTATATTTATAGCAGGGGGAAGGTAAATACCTATTCCAACGGCTAAAGGCGGCAAAGACATTTTCTGTGTTCCTTTTAAAATTTTATCTATAATAATCATTAAAATTCCTACAAATACACCAAAAGCCATATAACCCCACTCTATATTGTGATGAAAAATTCCTTGGGCGATAGTGCTCATTAAATTTGCTTGCGGTGCTGCTAAAGCTGATGAAGCATCCATACCTTCTCTTGGCATTGCTCCGACAAAACCATAGGCTTGATAAAGCAAATTTAAAACAGGAACTATAGCCAAAGCACCAAAAACACAGCCTACAAGTAAAGCAACTTGTTGTTTCCAAGGAGTAGCTCCGACTAAATGTCCTGTCTTTAAATCTTGTAAATTATCATTCGAAATAGCAGCTGTAGCTAAAATAACACTAGTAGTAAAAATAGCTAATGCTACTGCAAATTTAGAAAGCATAGGATCTTGAAAAAGTTCCACACCTAAAACCAAAAAAACAATAGAAGAAATAATAACACCAATAAGTCCGATTCCAGAAATAGGACTAGAAGAAGATCCTACAAGTCCTGCCATATATCCGCAAGCTGCTGCAACAAAAAAACCTATTAAAACAGAAACTAAAGTTCCAACAAATGAAAATAGCATTTGATAATAAATACTTAAGTTAGCATCTTCAACAAAACTATAAAAAGTAATAAATAAACCCACAACCATTAAAACAAAAAGTATAAAAATACTTTTTAAAGAAAGGTCTATATTTGTTCTTTCATTTTTTTCTTGATTGGTAATTTTAACATTTTTAACAATTTCTTTAATACCTTCAATAACGGGTTTTAAAAGTTCTATTAAAGTCCAAAGCGCTGCTATAGCAATAGCTCCTGTTCCTATAAGCCTTACTTTAGAACTCCATACACTAGAAGCTAAATCTACGGCATTTTTTGCACTATCGAATTCAAAATTTGAAAGATAGGGAGTAAAAATACCCCAAGCTAAAAACATACCTACAAAAAGAGCTATAGCACCTGCTAAACCAACTAAATAACCTGCCCCTAAAAGTGCCAAAGAATATCCCATAGAAAAACCAAAAGCCATTTTATTCCAAATAAAAGCAAAATTACTCTCACTTGCAGCGAGTTTAAAACCATTGCTTAACAAACTAAAAATAGCAGCTATAAAAGAGCCTAATGCTATTTCTTTAATGCCTTGTTTTCCTTTTTTACTACTCTGATCTTTATTGGCTACTTTTAAAATTTCAGCTGCGGCTCTACCTTCAGGATAAGCAAGCTTGCTTTCAACCACCATAGTCCTTCTTAATGGTATAGTAAAAAGCACTCCAAGTCCGCCACCACAAAGACATATCATAAAAGTTTGCCAAAGTGGAAATTCACTCCAATACCCACACATAAAAAGCCCTGGGATAACAAAAATAACTGATGATAAAGTTCCTGCTGCTGAAGCTTGAGTTTGAACCATATTATTTTCTAAAATATTTGAAGTCTTAAAAAGACTCAAAACCGCCATAGAGATGACCACAGCTGGAATTGATGATGAAAAAGTAAGTCCCACTTTTAACCCCAAATATACATTTGAAGCTGTAAAAATAATAGTTAAAATACTTCCCAAAATCAAACCCCTTAAGGTAAGTTCTGGTAAATTTTGTTTTTTGTACATCATTTCTCCGTTTTAAAATTTACTTTCAACTTAAAAAATATTCTTATAAGTTTAAATTTATAATTTTTCTCTAAAGCAAAATAAAATAATACAAAAAAACGCTTATATTTTTATAAATTTTTGACTCAAAAATATCATAAAACAATGAACCAATCATTGAAAAATCAAAAGTTCTTTTATTTTAATTATATTATCCCAGCTACCTCAGCAAAAATCAAGCAAATAATACTTATACCCCATATATAAAAAAAGCTTCTTTTGATATGATCTTTAATATTAACCTCTGCTAAACCACAACCTAGCAAAGTTGCAGGCACAACAGGAGAAATAAATGTCGCACAATTTCTTGCTATCACCATGATAATAGCTATAGTCAAAGGTTCAGCGCCAAAAGCCTTAGTTACACTCAAAACTATAGGCATCACTCCATAAAAATAAGAATCTGTACAAAAAATAATTGCCATTGGAACAGCCAATATCCCTACCATCAAAGGAATATAAGCGCCTAAATAATCTGGAACAAAATTTAAAATCAAAACACCCATTTTCTCCATAATACCACTTTTATCAAATACGCCTATTAATATCCCAGCACCAATTAAAGTAATATACATAAGCATTGCACCACCACTTGCACGATCTAAAACTTTTTTAGCTGTTTTTAAATTAGGATAATTAAGCGGTAAAATTATTGCAAGTCCTATCATAAAGCAAATATAACTAGGAATAATACCGCTAATTAAAAGCCCAATAACTCCAATAGCTACAAGTAAATTTAACCAAAACCATTTTTCATTATGGTGTTCGCTTTTTTCTATATTTAAATTTATTCCAGACAAGTTACCTGCGCCTGCACCTCTTTTTATTTCTATCTTAGCAATCCAAATTGCCAAAAGAAGGGATAATACCAAACCTACAATCTGAATAGGTATAATATGGTGCCAAAGCAAATTTGCATCCATTCCTATATTAGTAGCCGCTCTTAAAGTAGGACCACCCCAAGGAATAACATTCATAACCCCCATAGCCGAAGTAATAATCAATAACATTGAAGTCTTTCTTATACCTAAACGCTCATAAATAGGTAATAATGCAGGTATTACAATAAGAAAAGTAGAAGCACCTGAACCATCTAAATGCACAGCAGCAGCAATAAAAACAGTAAGAATGCAAACTTGATATACATTAGCTTTCATTTTTGATAAAAATGCATTTAAAATTTTAGTAAAAAAACCACTTGCATTTAAAACACTAAAAAAGAGTATAGAAAAAACAAACAAAGCTGCCGTATCCGTTACGCTTTTGACTCCATCTTTAATAAAAACAACCAATGTTTTAATATCAAAAACACCTCCTTTAACCCCTAAAGCTACACCCACGCCAAAACCAAGCCGTTCAAGAATAAGTAAAATACAAGCTACACTAATACTTACACTTATAAAAGCTAATGCTGGAGTAGTATAATCTTTTAGCAAAAGCCAAACTATCAATCCTAACGAGAAAAAACCCAATAAAGCTAAAAAAATTTCCATATCCTATCCTTTTGTATCATTTTTATTCGATAATAAAATAGGATATTTTAACTCCAACTTATATGTGTTTAAATTTATAGCTTTTTAAAAAAAATATATTTTCTAATGTAACCATTATAAACAAGAATAAAAAAATAATTTTGAATTATTTTGCTATAATTATGAATATTTTAATTTATACTATCAAAAGAAAAAATGAAATTTTTTAAACTTTCTTTCTTGGCTTTAGTTGCCTTTTTTTAGTGGCTTACGGTTCTTCAAATCCTGAAGATTTAGCTAAAAATTTTACAAAAGATCTTTACAGTGGTGATACTAAATCTGTTATGAGTTACATTGATCTTAGCGAAGCTAAAAGCGATGAAGAAAAAAACATTTGTTAGTGATAAAATCACTCAAGTTGTTGCTGAAAATGCAGCCAAAGCAAAAAGAATGGGTGGTGTTAAAGATATTCAAATTGAAGAAAAAACAATCAATAAAGATTCTGCTAAAATCAGAGTTTTAGTGTTATTTAACAATGATAATAATCAAAGCAGCAATGTTTTTCTTGCTAAAAAAGATAGAAAATGGCTTGTTTTACTTAAATAAAATTTTATATTTTTTCTTAATTTTATTTTTATTGATTGGAATTTTGGGTTTCTTTATAAATTCCAATCCTTCAAATCAAATCATCAAAAAACCCTATCTACCTTTTCTTGAAATAGGTGATCTTGTCTTTCGTGCAGGAATAGGAAGTGAAAGTTTTTTAATAGAAAATTTAAGTCAAAGCCCTTATTCTCATATCGCTATGGTAGTTAAAACTTCTCCAACTATACTCATACATGCTACAACAGATGATGACAAAAATGCTAAAAACCAAGTTATCTTAAGCTCTATGGATGATTTTTTAAAACTGAGTCATAAAATTGCTATTAAAAGATTAAAATTTGATGAAAAAACCAAACAAAAAATAGTTGCTAAAGCTTTGGAACATTTAGGCAGAAAATTTATCATAAGTACAGATAAAGATGCTTTTTACTGCACTACTTTTTTAGAACAATCTATTAACTCCATTACCCCATTTCATCTTCAATATACTCTAATCAAAGCTCCTTTTAATGAAGGTTTATATCTTTTTCCACAAGCTTTTTTTGAAAATAATTAAAGCGTATTAATTTTATGAAAGTCAAAAATTTTTAATTTCACATTCACTTCACTTAAAAATTTTATAATGTCATCACTTTACATTAAGGAGAAATAATTATGAAAAAAAGTATTTTATTCGCATCAGCACTTTTAGCTAGCTCAATGCTTTTTGCAGATAGTCTAAAACTTGAAGGTACTATTGCACAAATTTATGATAACAATAAAACCTTGCTTATTGACTCTATTTATGGCGGACAAATGGCTATAAAAGTTCTACCAAATACCGAAATAGAAATGGATGATTGTGGTATTTTTGGAACAGATAAAGATGGAACTTTTAAAGATTTACAGGTTGGAAATTTTTTAGAAAGTAAAATTTCTTATGGAATACCTGCTACACCAAATACTCAGGCTATTCCAGTAGCTAGAAAAATTGAAATTCAATGTTATAAAAAAGCTTATTAATATAAATCCCTTAACAAGGGATTTATAAAAATCATTCTTCGGCAAACTACTTCATTACTCTTAAATAAAAATTTAAACTCTTTTTTAACAAGCAATTTATAAAATAACACTTATATTTTCATCTAAGGCAAATAATGAAAAAATGGATTTTTATTGTTTTTTGTTTTATATTAGGTTTTATTATTCATATATTTTATATAGGATACACTAACGAACTTTTATTTAATAAATTTATTAAAAACAGCAATCCTGATTATACAATTACAGATATTTACTTCAAAAAAGGTTTTTTAACCTCTAAAGGAAGTTTTACTTTAAATCACTCTCATACACAGCTTTCAACCAAAATCAACCTTAAATTTAATAATTATTTTTTCTTAAATAAAATTATAAAAGGAAATTTTACAAATCCTTTTGATTTTTTAGATAAAGTGTTAAAAAACAATAAATTAGGAACTTTTACTCTCAAATTACACGATAACAACTCTAAAATATTTCTAAATATTAAAGATATAAATTTAAGCAATGAAGGTGGAGATACCATCATAAACGGCGGATATATTGAAGCTTTAATGAATAAAAATTTAGAAATTAAAAACATTAAAATACATTTTGATATGATTAATTTTTCTCAATTTTATACTAAATTTGTGTTGCAAAATTTAAATTACGAACAATTTTTTAACAATCCTGTACAATTTTATGAATTAAATTTATTTAGCAAAAGCCAACAACAAATCAACTTTGATTATCTTGTGTTAGATAACAATAAAATCAATTCTTTTTATAGCAAAAATCTAGTAAATTTTAATGAAGAAAATTCAACAATAAACTTAAACATACAAGGAAAATCCAATGAAATTGATATTGATCTTAAATCTTTATTGGGTCAGAATTTAAATTTTGACAAAACAAAATTTAATATAACCATAAATAAATTTCTTAACTCAAATTTCAATATCTCTCATTTTATTCAAAAAAATCTTGATCTAGAAATACAAAATTTAATTCTTGAAAAAAATAAACAAAATATCAGTTTACAAGGCAATTTAAATATTAACAACTCTTATCAAGCAAAATTACAAGTTATCAGTTCAGATGAGCCTGATGAAATTTTTCCTTGGACAAAAGATTATGGAGGTTTAAATCAATATTTTTTAAAAGAAAATAATAACTTTTTTCTAAATTTATCTTATGATAGCTTAGCCAATCCTCAACTAAAAATTAATGGTAGTGAATTTTCAAATATGGATTTAAATTAATGAGCCTAGCTTTGACCTTTCGCCCTGAAAATTTTGATGATATTTTAGGACAATATGAGCTTATAGAAATTTTCAAAAAATTTACTGCTTTACAAAAACTTCCTCATAGTATTTTTTTTGGAACGGCAGGTTCTGGAAAAACAACTTTTGCTAGAGTTGTAGCCAAAGAATTTGGCTTAGATTTTTATGAATTTGATGGAGGAAATTTTAAACTCGAAGAACTAAGAAAAATTTTAGATAATTATAAAAATAGTCTTTATAAGCCTTTAATTTTTATTGATGAAATTCACCGCCTTAGCAAAACCCAACAAGAAATGCTTTTAATTCCTATGGAAAATTACCGTTTAATTTTAATTGGTGCAAGCACTGAAAATCCCTATTTTGTTTTAAGTTCTGGTATAAGAAGTCGCTCCATGCTTTTTGAATTTAAATCTTTAGGGGCAAAGGAACTTGAAACTTTACTCTTACGCGTACAGGAAAAAATGAAATTTAGTATTGATAAAGAAGCTAAAGATTTTCTACTTAAAAGTGCTGATGCAAGAGCTATGCTAAATTTGCTTGAATTTGTCTTGGTTTTAGATGAAAAACATATCAGTCTTGAAAATCTTAAAAAACTTCGCAACACCATAAATAGTGAAGGTGTTAGCTCAAAAGATACACATTATATTTTAGCAAGTGCAATGATAAAAAGTTTACGCGGAAGTGACGTTGATGCAGCTATTTATTATCTTGCAAGACTTATTGATGCAGGAGAAAGTGCGGATTTTATCGCTAGGCGTTTGGTGATTTTTTCAAGTGAAGATGTCGGAAATGCCGATCCAAATGCTTTAAATTTAGCAGTTTCGACTCTAGATGCTGTTAAAAATATAGGTTATCCTGAAGCAAGAATTATCCTAGCCCAATGCGTAGTTTATTTAGCAAGCACAATCAAATCCAATGCAAGCTACAAAGCTATCAATGAAGCTTTAAACTATGTAAAAAATAATGAAGCTTTAGAAATACCTAATTATCTTAACAACAATCATCAAGAAAAACAAAACTATCTTTATCCACATGATTTTGGTGGCTGGGTAGAGCAAAAATATCTTAGTAAAAATTTAAAATTTTATCATAGCAAGGGCTTAGGAGAAGAAGCAAAATTGTTAGATAATTTATATAAATTAAAAAACCATAAAGCTTAATTTTATTATTTAAAATTTACAAAATAAATGCTAAAATCAATATTTTATTTTCAAGGAAAAAGATGATTAAAATAGGAATTTATGGCGCTAAAGGACGAATGGGAAAACAGATTGAAGAATGTTTAAAAAGCGAAACACAAGCACGAATTTCGATACTTTATGATAAGGGTGGAAATTTAGGAGAGCTTTTTGAAAAAAGCGATGTGATTATTGATTTTTCTTCCCCAAGTGGAACTCATGAGCTTTTAAATTATGCAAGAACTATGCCTAAACCTTTGGTAATAGGTACAACAGGGCTTGATGAGAAAATTTTACATTTGATGCAAAGTGCTAGTGAAGTGATGCCGATTTTTTATGCGACCAATATGTCTTTAGGTGTTGCGGTTTTAAACTATCTTGCTAGTAAAGCCAGTCAAATGCTAAGAAATTTTGATATAGAAATTTTAGAAATGCATCATCGCCATAAAAAAGATGCCCCAAGTGGTACAGCTATGACTTTAGCTCAAAGTGTAGCAAAAGCTAGAAATTTAGAACTTGAAAAAGTAAGAGTAAGTGGAAGAGATGGCATTATAGGTGAAAGAAGTAAAGATGAGATTGCCGTGATGAGTTTAAGGGGTGGCGATATAGTAGGACGCCATACGGTAGGTTTTTACGAAGATGGTGAGTTTTTAGAACTTAATCATACCGCTACTTCAAGGGCGACTTTTGCTAAAGGTGCGATTAAAATCGCTATTTGGCTTAGCAAGCAAGAAGCAAAAATGTATTCAATCAATGATTTTTTAGGAATTTAAAATGTGTGCAGTTGTAGGAGTTATCAATTCAAAAAATGCTAGCACTTATGCGTATTATGCGCTTTTTGCTATGCAACACCGTGGGCAAGAAGCAAGTGGCATTAGTGTGAGTAATGGTAAAAATATTAAGACTATTAAAGCTAAAGGTGAAGTGAGTCAAATTTTTAATCCTGATAATCTAAAAACTTTAGAAGGTGAAATCGCTATAGGGCATAATCGCTATTCTACAGCAGGAAATTCAAGTTTAAATGACGCTCAGCCCATAGCAGCTACTTCGGTTTTAGGTGATATTGCTTTAGCGCATAATGGAAATTTAGTCAATAAAGAAGAGGTAAGATCAAGACTTATTCAAGATGGGGCTATTTTTCAAACCAATATGGATACAGAAAATGTTGTCCATCTTATCGCAAGAAGTAAGCAAGAAAGTCTAAAAGATAGATTTATTGAGAGTTTAAAAGAATGTATAGGAGCTTATTGTTTTGTTTTAGCAAGCAAAGATAAACTTTATGTTGTAAGAGATCCTCATGGGGTGCGTCCTTTGTCTTTAGGGCGTTTAAAAGATGGAGGCTATATAGTTGCTAGTGAAACTTGTGCTTTTGATCTTATAGAGGCTGAATTTATTCGTGATGTTAAACCAGGGGAAATGCTTATTTTTACTCAGGGAAATGATAAATTTGAAAGCATAGAACTTTTTTCTCAAACTCCTAGAATTTGCGCTTTTGAATACATTTATTTTGCTAGACCTGATAGTATAGTAGAAGGCAAAAGCGTGTATGAAGTGCGTAAAAAAATGGGCGAAGCTTTAGCTAAAAAATTTGCTTATAAAGCAGACTTTGTCGTGCCTGTGCCAGATAGTGGAGTAAGTGCAGCTATAGGTTTTGCGCAATATTTACAAATCCCTCTTGAAATGGCAATAGTAAGAAATCATTATGTAGGAAGAACTTTTATAGAGCCAACTCAAGAGCTTAGAAATTTAAAAGTAAAATTAAAACTTAATCCTATGCGTAAAGTTTTAGAAGGCAAAGAAATCGTAGTCATTGATGATAGCTTGGTGCGTGGCACTACTTCTAAAAAAATAATTTCTTTGCTTCGTGCTGCAGGAGCGAGCAAAATCCATCTTGCCATAGCTTGTCCTGAGATCAAATTTCCTGATACTTATGGCATAGATACTCCAACTTTTGAAGAACTTATCAGTGCAAATAAAAATGCTGAAGAAGTGCGTGAATATGTAGAAGCTGATACGCTAAGTTTTTTAAGCATAGAAGAGCTAACTCAAAGCATAGGCGATGAAAGGAAATATTCTTTAATCAGTTTTGATGGAGATTATTTTATTAAATAATTTTATTTTAAATTAGGATTAGGCAAGGTTGCACTTGCACTTCCTACATTTATATTTTGAGTTGGTGGCAAAGGAGTATTTGGTGTATCAATTTGACTTAAAAGCTCTAAAGTTTGATTAAATTCGAAGCTTTCTTCAGGATTTTGTCCTAAGAATTTTTGCATAAATTCTTTTTTAGAAATAGCTTCATCAAGTTCTTTATCACTTCCTTTTTGATAAGCACCGATGCGAAGCAATACTTCATTTTCTTTTAAAAGCGAGTTTAAACGCTTAAATTTTCTTGCCCAAAGTTTATGCTCAGGACTTATAATGTCACTCATTACCCTTGAAGCAGAGTTTTGTATATTAATAGGAGGATAAATTCCAAAGTCTGTTAATTCACGACTTAAAACAATATGTCCATCTAAGATAGAACGACTTTGATCGGCGATTGGATCACTCATATCATCGCCATCCACCAAAACGGTAAAAAAGGCCGTTATAGTGCCTTTACCTTCTTCTTTACCCGTTCTTTCCATGAGTTGAGGCAAAAGACTTAAAACACTTGGTGGATAACCTTTGGTTGTAGGAGGCTCCCCAAGAGCTAGTCCTATTTCTCTTTGCGCCATAGCAAAACGTGTTACACTATCCATGATAAAAAGTACATCTTTACCTTGTTCTTTAAAGTACTCTGCCACACTCATTGCGCAAAAAGCACCGTATTTACGCATTAAAGCACTATCATCACTTGTAGCAACAATAATCACTGTATCATCGAGCTTTCCACCTAAATTTTTTTGTATAAATTCAGGAATTTCACGCCCCCTTTCTCCTATGAGTGCCACTACCTTTATAGGAGCTTTGGAATTTTTAACTATCATTCCCATAAGAGTGGATTTTCCTACTCCGCTTCCTGCAAAAATACCAAGTTTTTGCCCTACACCACAAGTTAAAAGCGCGTCTATGGTTTTAACACCCACGGGAAAAACTTCTTCTATAAGCCCTCTTTTCATCGCATCAATAGGTGCACGCATTATAGGCATATATTTACTTACTTCTATAGCTCCTTTACCATCTTTTGGACGCATAAAAGGATCTACTACTCTGCCTAAAAGTTCATCGCTAACGCCTATTTGCATACCTGCATCACTTATGAAAGCACGATCACCTATTTTAAAACCTTCTATAAAAGAAAATGGGCTTAAATAGCTAAATTGTTCTTTGATTTCTACGACCATAGCTAGAGTGTTTAAATTTTCATTTTCATTGGAAACTAGCTTTACTATATCTCCAACCCCTGTTTTAAGCCCACGAATTTCTATACTCGTAGCAGAAATTTTTGTAATCTCTCCAAAGATAGCACTTAAATTTTCTTTACCAAGTTTGGAGCGTAGTTTTTCAAGATTCATTAAAATCTTACCTGTTTAGCAGAGTTTATGAGAGAAAAAAATTCCTCTCTGGTTTTTTCATTTTTCAAGAAAATTCCACGCAAAGCTGAAGTTGTAGTGGTTGAATTAGCTTTTTGCACTCCACGCATTTCAACACACATATGTCTTGCTTCTATGACTACACCTACACCTTTTGCATCGACATTTTCCATTAAAGCTTGTGCGATTTGTTCGGTGAGTTGTTCTTGGATTTGAAGTCTTCTTGCAAACACCTCTACAAGGCGTGGAATTTTGCTTAAACCTACTACTTTTTTATTAGGAATATAGGCTACATGAGCACGCCCAAAAAAAGGTAAAAGATGATGTTCGCAAAGACTATAAAATTCTATATCACGCACTAAAACCATTTCATTATTAGAGCTTTCAAATAAAGCGTCATTTAAAATTTCTTTGACATTTTGCGTATAACCACTAGTAAGAAATTCATAAGTTTTAAAAACACGATTTGGTGTTTTAATAAGCCCTTCACGATTTGGATTTTCTCCTATAATTTCAAGCATAGTTTTAACACAATCTTCAAATTTTTTTTGCAAATTTTTCTCCAAAAAATATTTTTATATTTTAATAATAATGTAATATTGCAATTTTATCATAAATTACTTTAAAATTTTATGCAAGTAATAAGGAAAAATTTGCTATCATTGAAAGCAAATTTTATTTTATAAGGAAAAAAACTATGGAAGTAAAGGCAAAGCAACTAGATTCTGTTAATGCGACTGCTAGTGTAAAAATTCCTTCAGGAATGATCAAAAGTGAAGTAGAAAATTTAGCAAAAAAAGCTTCTAAAAGTGTAAAAATGGACGGGTTTAGACCAGGAAAAGTTCCTGTAAGTGCTGTACTTAAAAGATATGAAAGAGAACTCACTCAAGATGCAGAACAAAATCTTTTTAAATCCGCTGTAAATAGTGCTTTACAAGAACTTAAAAAAGAAAGTAAAGAGCTTGTAGGTGAGCCATATTTTGAAAAATTTGATCGTAAAGATGGAGAAATTATTGCTGAGTTAATACTTTCTTTTAAACCTGAAATTAAACTTGATGGTTATGAAAAACTCATCCCTGAATATCAAACCCCAAAAGTAAATAAAAAAGAAATTGATGAGAAAAAAGATGAACTTTTAAAGCGTTTTTCTACTCCTGAAGCTATAAAAACAAAAAGAGCTTTAAAAGAAGGTGATTTTGCAAAATTTGATTTTGAAGGTTTTGTGGATGATAAAGCTTTTGAAGGTGGTAAAGCTGAAAATTATGTTTTAGAAATTGGTTCTAAGCAATTTATTCCAGGTTTTGAAGATGGTATGGTAGGAATGAAAATAGGTGAAGAAAAAGATATCAAAGTAACTTTCCCTAAAGAATACGGTGCGGCGCATTTAGCGGATAAAGATGCAGTATTTAAAGTAAAACTACATGAGATTCAAGAGCTTAAAATTCCAGAACTTGATGATGAAATGCTTAAAAAACTTTTACCAGGAGAAGAAAAAGCTAGTGTTGAAGTTTTAGATGAAAAATTAAAAGAGCAAATCAAAAATGAAAAACTTTTTAAACTTGTAAATGACGAATTAAAAGGTAAATTTGCAGATGCTTTGATTGAAAAATATAATTTTGATTTACCTAAAGGCATAGTAGAACAAGAAACTGATATGCAAATGCGTGCGGCTTTTAATACTTTTAGCGAAAAAGAAATTGAAGAGCTTAAAGCAAGTAAAGAAAAATACCAAGAAAAACGTGATTCTTTTAAAGAAGAAGCGCAAAAAAGTGTAAAACTTACTTTTATTATTGATGAGCTTGCAAAATTGCGTAAGATTGAGGTAAATGATCAAGAATTGATTCAAGCGATTTATTTTGAAGCATATCGCTATGGTATGAATCCAAAAAAGCATTTAGAAAACTATAAAAAACAAGGAGCTTTACCTGCTGTGAAAATGGCTTTGATTGAAGAAAAACTTTTTAATGATATTTTTATGCCAAAAACAGAAAAATCGGAAAAAGCGAGCAAAAAAGAGAAAGAAGATAAATAATGTTTATTCCTTATGTTATTGAAAAATCTAGTCGTGGTGAAAGAAGTTATGATATTTATTCACGTCTTTTAAAAGATAGAATTATTATGTTAAGTGGCGAAATTCATGATGAACTTGCTGCTTCTATTGTAGCACAACTTCTTTTTTTAGAAGCTGAAGATCCTACAAAAGATATTTATCTTTATATCAATTCTCCAGGTGGTGTAATTACAAGTGGTTTTAGTATTTATGATACTATGAACTATATCAAACCTGATGTTTGTACGATTTGTATAGGACAAGCTGCTTCTATGGGAGCATTTTTGCTTAGTTGTGGCGCAGAAGGAAAACGCTTTGCTTTGCCTAATTCACGTATTATGATTCATCAACCTTTAGGTGGAGCTAGAGGTCAAGCCACAGATATTGAAATTCAAGCCAAAGAAATTTTAAGACTTAAAACCATACTTAATGATATTTTGGCAAAAAATACTAAGCAAAAAGTTGCAAAAATAGCAAAAGATACAGAAAGAGATTTTTTCATGTCAACACAAGAAGCTAAAGAATATGGGCTGATTGATAAGGTTTTGGAAAAAAGTTTTAAATGATTTCTTTGGAGATCATTTAAAACAAAGGCTTTTTAATGGTTAGAAAAATTATCACTTATCCTAATCCTAGACTTTTTTTAAACTCTGAAATTGTAAATAAATTTGATACAGAACTTCACACCTTGCTTGATGATATGTATGAAACTATGATAGCAAGTAATGGAGTAGGTTTAGCGGCTATTCAAGTAGATATTCCTTTGCGTGTTTTACTTGTAAATATTTTTAATGAAAATGATGAACAAAAAAAAGAAGATTTGCTAGAGATTATCAATCCTGAAATTATTCCTTTAGATGAAGAAATGATCACTTGTACCGAAGGGTGTTTGAGTGTGCCAGATTTTTTTGAAGAAGTGAAACGCTATAATCATATCTTGCTTAAATATCAAGATCGCTTTGGAGAATTTAAAGAACTTGAAGCAAAAGGTTTTTTAGCTGTGGCTATTCAACACGAAAATGATCATTTGAATGGACATTTATTTATAGAAAAAATTTCTTTTGCTAAGCGTCAAAAATTCGATAAAGAATTTAAGAAAAAGAAGAAAAATCATAAAAAAGAGAAATGAAAAAACTAAAGTGCATAAGCTTTCATGAAGGCTTAGACATTATAGAGGTAGAATCCACTTTTACAAGAGGTTTGCCAAATTTAAGCATAGTAGGACTTGCAAGTGTAGCGATTAAGGAAAGTGTCGAACGCATCAAAGCCACACTTTTAAGTTGTGATTTTGCTTTTCCTGCTAAAAAAATTACTATCAATCTTAGTCCTTCAGGCATCCCAAAAAAGGGATCGCATTTTGATTTGGCTATCGCTTTATTAATCCTTTTGCAAAATGAAGAATTAGATGACTTTTTTGTAGTAGGAGAATTAGGACTTGATGGAAGTATTAAAAGCACAAATGAGCTTTTTTCTTTGCTTTTGTTTCTTTCTGCTAAAATTAAAAAAGCTAAAATCGTTGTTCCAAAAAGTATAGCACAAAAAGCTTCCATGATACCAAATTTAGAGGTTTATGGACTTGAAAATTTAAATGAAGCAATAGAGTTTTTTAAAGAAAAAAATTATGAAAATTTTCGCTTTTCTCACAATCATCCTTTATTCGCAAGCCCTTTACAAATAGAAAATGAAATTTTTTTACAAAATATGGATTTTAAACTTGATTTTAAAGATATCAAAGGACAGGAAAAAGCCAAAAGAGCTTGTATGATAGCTGCTTTAGGTATGCATAATATCTTATTTGAAGGAAGTCCAGGAAGTGGTAAAAGTATGTGTGCTAAACGCCTTGTTTATATCATGCCTCCTCAAAGTTTAAGTGAAATTTTAATGCAAAATGCTTATATGTCTTTAGATTCAAAAGATTGTGAATTTACTAAAATTCGTGCTTTTCGTCATCCTCATCATACTTCTACAAGAGCAAGTATTTTTGGCGGAGGAACAAAAAATGCTAGAATTGGAGAAGTCGCACTTGCAAATGGTGGAGTATTGTTTTTTGATGAATTTCCACATTTTAACAAGCAAATCATAGAGAGTTTAAGAGAGCCTTTAGAGGATCATAAAATTCATATTTCAAGAGTAAATTCTAAAATCACTTATGAAACAAAATTTAGCTTTATAGCTGCCCAAAATCCTTGTCCTTGTGGAAATTTATTTTCTAAAAATCTTTCTTGTGTTTGTAGTGAAAATGAGATTAAAAAATACAAAAATCACATTTCAGCTCCTATTATGGATAGGATTGATCTTTATGTAGCTATGGATGAGATCAGCAAGGATGATAAAACGAGTATAAGTTCTAAAGAAATGAGTGAAAAAATTTTACAAGCTTTTATTTTTGGTAAAAAACGGGGGCAAAAAGAATTTAATGGGAAATTAAAAGATGAAGATTTAAGTCGTTTTTGTGTACTAGAAAAAGATGCCAAAGATACGCTAGATTTAGCAATTTCACGTTATAATCTTTCTTTGCGATCACTCAATAAAATTTTAAAAGTTTCAAGAAGTATAGCGGATTTAGAACAAAGTCTTAATATTAGCAAAACCCATATTTTAGAAGCTTTAAGCTTTAGAGCAAGGAATTAAAATGGAAAATAAAAGTATAGCTATCTTTATAGATGCAGAAAATATCCCTGCAAAATACGCTAAAAGTATTTTTGATATTGCTTCAGATTATGGAGAGGTTATCATTAAACGCATTTATGGGGATTGGACTCAAAAAAATATACAAGGTTGGAGAGAGCAAATTGCTGAATATTCTTTAATCGCTATGCAACAATTTAATTTTGCAGCCAACAAAAACTCAAGCGATATGTATTTAATCACTGAAATCATGTCCATATTTTATGAAAAAAATATAGATATTTTTGTTATTGTTTCAAGCGATAGTGATTATACTTCACTCATTCAAAAATTAAGAGAAAATAAAAAACAAGTTATAGGAATGGGGCTTGAAAAGTCTATAAAATCCTATGTAAATGCTTTTAGTGAATTTTTTTATTTAGATAAAGATGAGAGTAAAAAAGAAGATATTTTAAGTAAGGATTATTTAAGAGCTTTAATCAATATCACCGAACAGCTTATCGATGAAAAAGGGCGCGCTGAATACGCACAAATCCGCACTAATATGAACCGCAAATACTCAGATTTTCATCCGCAAAATTATGGTTTTAAGAATTTTCGTGCTTTGATCCAGAAATTTTTACCTAAAATGAAAAAATTTGAAGAAGAAAGAGAAAAAAATATATATTTTTTAGTGAAAAAAGATTATGAAAGCTATTATTGATAATATAAAAATTTTAGAACAAAATGCTATAAATAAAGGCTTAGATGAGCTTATTTTAATGGAAAATGCAGGATTAAATTTAGCCAAGCTGATTAAAAAAGAAGCTAAAAAAATTCGCATTCAACGCAAGATTAGAAAAGTAAAAACACTTTTTTTATTAGGCGGGGGTAACAACGCTTCAGATGGCTTGGTGGCTTTAAGAAATTTAAAACACGCTAAAGCTTATAAAATAGGCTTTAAAGAAAATACGCTTTTTAAAAAACAAGAGCAAATTTTACAAAATTATGCTTTTAAATTTTGTAAAAAAGAACCCAATTTTAAAAAATTTCATATTATTGTTGATTGTATTTTAGGTACAGGTTCAAATCGTTGTTTAGATGAAAAAACAAGTTTAATTATTCAAAAAGTTAATCAAAGCAAAGCTTTAAAAATAGCTTGTGATATACCTACAAATTTGGGATTTTATCCTTGTTTTAAAGCTGATATTACATTTTGTATGGGAGCTTTAAAGGAAATTTTACTTGAAGATTTTGCTAAGGAATTTGTAGGAAGGATTAAAATAGCCAATTTAGGCATTAGCTCTAAGAAATTTTACCCTAATTCTCAAGCTTTTTTGCTTGAAAAAAAAGATTTAAAAACTATAGATAGAAAAATCAACGCCAATAAAGGAAATTTTGGCCATATTTATATAGTTGCCAATGCAAGTGCTGGAACTTTAGCAGGACTTGGAGCCTTAAATTTTGGAGCAGGTCTTGTTTCTTTAGTAGCACAAAAAAGTTTCTCGCCTCTTTTGATGTTAAAAGAAAAAATTGAAAATAATGCAAGTGCTATTGCTTTAGGTATGGGGCTTGAAAATTTGGATTTTCTAAAAGATGAAATTTTGCAAAACACTCCTTTGATCTTGGATGCAAACTGCTTTTTAAGTGAAGCTTTGCTTTGGTATTTAAACAGAAAAGATATTGTTATAACCCCTCATCCAAAAGAATTTATAAAACTTTATAAAATGTGCTTTGATGAGAATTTAGATATAGAAACATTGCAAAAAAATCGCTTTTTCTATGCTAGAAAATTTTCACAAAATTATGATTGTGTTCTTGTTTTAAAAGGAGCAAATCCTATTATTGCACAAAAAGAAAAATTATTTGTTGTAAATTTAGGAAATCAAGCCTTAGCTAAAGGTGGGAGTGGAGATGTTTTAAGTGGAATGATTGCTGCACATTTAGGTTTTGGTTTTAGCGCTTTAGAAGCAGCAAAAAATGCTACTTTAGCTCATGGACTTGTTGCAAAAAAATATAAATTTAATAAAAATAGCTTTGACGCTTTAAAACTTATCAAAGGATTAAAATGCTTGTAAAATTAGCTGTACTTTTTAGTGGAAATGGAGGTAATTTAGAAAATATTTTAGAAAAACTTCATAAAAAAACCATAGGGGAAAATACCTATGAAGTAGTACTTTGCCTTTGTAACAAAAAAGATGCTTTTGGTATACAAAGGGCAAAAAAATTTGGTCTTGATACTGTCATTGTTGATCATAAGGCTTATAATACTCGTGAAGAATTTGATACGATTTTGGTACAAAAAATCAAAGAAAGTGGAGCAAATCTTACTGTATTAGCAGGTTTTATGAGAATTTTAAGTCCTGTTTTTACAAAAAATATTAAGGCAATTAACCTTCATCCTTCTTTATTACCCCTTTTTAAAGGAGCACATGCGATTAAAGAAAGTTATGAAAGTGATATGAAAGTGGCTGGTGTGAGTGTGCATTGGGTCAGTGAAGAACTTGATGGTGGAATGATTATAGCTCAAAAAGCTTTTGAAAAAAGAAATTTGAGTTTTGAAGAATTTGAAGAAAAAATTCATAGCCTAGAACATGAAATTTTACCCTTAAGTGTGATTGAAATTTTTTCTTAAAGAATTAAAGGTATTTGCTTTAAAACTATAAAATATCGCTTTAAAAAATTTTAAAATTTTCAAGGAAATTTATGTTTGAATGGATATTTAGTATTGATGCTTGGATTACTTTAGCTACTTTAAGTGCTCTTGAAATTGTACTAGGGATAGATAATATCATTTTTTTAGCTATTTTAGTAAGCAAACTACCCCCTGAACATCGTGATAAAGGACGTATCTTAGGTTTAGCTTTTGCAATGATTACAAGAATTTTACTTCTTTTATCTCTTTTTTGGGTGATGAAACTTGTAACACCTTTGTTTAGTGTATTGGGCAATGAAATTTCAGGAAGAGATCTAGTTCTTTTACTAGGTGGGCTTTTCTTGATTGTAAAGTCTATTAAAGAAATTAAAGAGCAAATTTCTCATCAAGAAGAAAGTCAAAGTCATTTTAAAGCAAGCAATAAACTTTGGATAGTTGTAGCTGAAATTGCTGTGATTGATATAGTATTTTCACTTGATAGTGTTATTACCGCAGTAGGAATTGCTCAAGATGTAACCATCATGATTATCGCTGTTATTATCGCAGTAGCTGTGATGCTTTTTGCTTCTAAACCTATAGCAGATTTTGTTGAAAAATATCCAAGCATTAAAATTTTAGCTTTAGCTTTTTTGGTGTTAATAGGCGTAGTTTTAGTTGCTGAAAGTTTTGATATTCATATTGATAAGGCATATATTTATACTGCTATGGCTTTTGCTTTAGTGGTGCAAATTTTAAATATTTTAGATCAAAGAAAGGAAAAAAATGGCTAAAGACGCTAATGGAACAGAACTTAACGCAGGTGATAGCGTGAGTGTAATAAAAGATCTTAAGGTTAAAGGCGCAAGTACAACTTTAAAACGTGGAACTACTATAAAAAATATTAAGCTCACTTCTAAAGAAGGTGAAATTGAGGCTAGAGTAGATAAATTTGGCGTTATTGTTTTAAAAACTGAATTTTTAAAGAAAATCTAGGCAAAGAATGTGCGAATCTTACTTGTTTTAAGAGGGAATTATTACGCAGGACAAGAAGAATTTATCAAAAATAATAAACTTCAAAATTATACACTTGATTTAAATGCTTTGCGTCTTTTATCAGGAAGCGTTAAAAATATAGTCAGTGAATATAAAATTTTAAATGTTAAAAATGATGAAGATTTGAGTAAAATTTTACTCAAACTTCTAGAAATGCGTATGCAAAAAGGTGAGTTTTGCATCATAAACGCTTACAATGAAACATTAAAAATTTACAAAGACTTAGCTAAACAATATCGCTATAAAATGTATGTTATTGTTTTTGATAGCTCTTTAAAACAATGTCAAGAAAAAAATCTTTTAGAAGCTAAAAAAAATGGATATATCATCCCTTATGCTCTTTTGGAAAAAACTCAAGATTTACTCAAAAAAAATCCAAAAAAATACCCAATTTTAGACTCGAGCGACTGGAAAAAATGTCTTTACCAAATGCCAAATTTAAGCAAATATAAAAAAATTCATCATATAGGAGATTTACAAGGTTGTTATAGTGTTTTAAAAGAATACATTAAAACAATCAAAGAAGATGAATTTTATATATTTTTGGGAGATTATATCAACAGAGGTATAGAAAATGGCAAAGTAATAAAATTTCTTTTAAAAATTTGTGAAAAAGAAAATGTATGCTTATTAGAAGGAAATCACGAAAGACATCTTATAAAATGGGCTAATGGAGAATTGTCAAATTCCAAAGAATTTAATGAAAATACTTTAAAGGATTTTAGAAAAGAAAAACTTACTCCAAGAGATGCTAGAAAACTCTATCCTCATCTAAAAGAATGTTTATACTACAAATTCCAAAATAAATTCATATTTTGTTCACATGGAGGAGTAAATTTTATACCCTCCAAACCTGAAAAAATAAGTTTTATACCAAGCCATGATTTTATTTATGGTGTAGGTGGATATGAAGACAGTCAAAAAGTAGCAAATCAATTTTGTAATTTCACCTCGGACAATCTTTATCAAATCTTTGGACACAGAAATAAAGAAAAACTTCCTATGAAAATAGCCAAAAGAGTATTTTTATGCGAGGGTAAAATAGATGGTGGTGGATATTTACGCGTAGTTACACTAGATAAAAAAGGTTTTGAGTGTATAGAAATTAAAAACCAAATTTACAAAAAGAAATAAGCCTAAAGAGGCTTATTCTTCATCTTTATTTGTTTTTTTAACCACCTTAACACGCTCTATAGAATTCCCGTCCATTTTTTTAACTTCATAGTAACAAAGTTCATCTTCAATGCGATCTCCTACCATAGGCAAGCGTCCTAAAAGATTAAATACATATCCACCTATAGTAACTTGTTCTAAATCCTCATCATAGTTTATTACAAGCATTTCTTCAACAGTTTCTATATCGCATCGTCCTTGAAATTCATAGATATTTTCAGCAAGTTTTTTATAGCTGTCTTCTTCATGCTCGCTTTTAATTTCGCCAATAATTTCTTCCATGATATCTTCCATGGTTAAAATTCCAGCAGTTCCACCATACTCATCAACTACTAATGCAGTATGAGAGCGTTCTTTATTCATCATTACAAGTACTTTTGAAATACTGATATTTTCAGGAACCAAAATCAAAGGTTTAACAAAAGTATCTAAATTTTGACTTTTATGGCTTAATTCATTTTGTATTATGTCTCGTATGTGTATCATCCCTAAAATAGTATCTTTAGAACCGTCAATATAAGGAAAGCGAGTATGTTTATGTTCACAAATGATTTGCATATTTTCTTCGTAACTTTTTTGTTTATTTAGGCAAATCATATCTTTTCTAGGAGTCATAATCTCTTTAGCAACAGTATCTGAAAAATCAACAGCATTGCGTATGATCTCTGTTTCAAATTCATCTAAAACTCCACCTTTTTGACTCTCACTTGCTATGATTTTAATTTCTTCTTCGCTATGAGTTAGCTCGCTTTCTTTAGCAGGTTTTATTCCAAAAAGTTTCAAACTTATAGCTGCTAAAAAATCGAAAATTTTAATACAAGGCAAAAAGAGTATCCAAAACCAATGAAGAGGTCTAGCTATAAATAAAACCGCTTTATCTGCAACTGCAATAGCTATACTTTTTGGCACAAGTTCTCCTAAAACCACATGTAAAAGAGTAATAATACTAAAAGCAATAATAAAAGCTATAGTATGGATAATAACAGTGCTAAAACCAAGATTAATAAGCGGAATTTCTAGCATTTTTGCAATAGCAGGCTCACCTATCCAACCAAGAGCTAGAGAACTTAAAGTGATTCCTAATTGACAAGCACTAAGATAAGTATCAAGTCTTGAAGTAACCTCCAAAGCTTTCTTGGCACCAGCTTTTTTTTCTTTTACCATCTCTTCAAGCTTGGAACGACGTACTTTAACAATACTAAATTCAGACAAAACAAAAAAACCATTTAAAAACACTAGAGCAAGTGCAACAACAACCATAAGTATAGAATATCCTGCATCAAAAGATGCTGTAGAAGTTTGGTTTAAATCCAAAACCTGACTGGGGTCCAATGAAGCTCCTTAAGAAATAAAATATTATTAAACCTTATTATACACAATTAAAAGTAAATTTAATATTTGAATTTTTTCTTGTATTTTATAAGAAAAAACTAAGACTTATAAGAAATATTTTTCTCAAATTCTTTTAAACGCTTATATATACTTCTAAGTTGAGTGATAGTTGTCCAGTTTGTGATAAAAACACTAAAAGAGCTTCGTACTTGATCAAAAGCATTGTTAATCTGCATTACAATACCAAGTCCTATAGCTCCGGCAAAAAGCCCTGGTGCCATGATTAAAAATGGCACTATAACTATCATTTGCTCAAATAAAATGAGCCAAATATTAAAATATCCATAATGTAAAAAAAGTCTTTTATAGTTAAATTTAAGCCCTGTAAAAAGCTCTATCATAGTCTCATTTTTAGCGTATTCTTTGCGATTATCCTCAGCATAAACAAGCTCTTTTCTAAAAGCTGCTTCAGCTTTTTGATTGTTATATTCAAGTCCAGGAAGCTTAATACCTACAAACCACGACACAACCAAGCCTCCTAAAGAAATCAAAAGTGCAATATAAACAAGCAAACCATCAATGTTTTTTAAAAAATAAAAAGAAGAATTTTCGCTTAAATTTGCAAATAAAGCTTTACTCACAACATCACTTAAACTCCATAAAATCGGAATAAATGCTACAAGGGTCATCAAAGCTTTTATAAAACTAAGTCCTAAACTCTCTACAATTTTAGAAAAATTATAAGTATCTTCTTGAATTCTTTGCGAACTTCCTTCTATATTATCATCTTTATTTTTCCAAAATTTTAAATAAGAAAAAGTCATAGCCTCACGCCACTTAAAAGCATAGACGCTAGCAAAATAGATATTAATCGTAGCGATTAAAACATAAGGAATAGCAATAGCCAAAAAAACTAAAATCAAAGCATAAAAATCATTTGCTGAATAATTTGGCTTTTCAATCATAGCCCTAGAGTTGAAAAAATATTCTAATAAATTTTGATAATAATACAATGCGCCTTTATTGATAAAATTAGCTTTTTGGAAATTTTGCTCAGCTCTTTGATTAGCCTCTTGGATTAAAGTGGTATTATTTTCAAGATTTTCTTCTATTTTTTGCGTAGAATTAGAATCCAAAAGTTCTATTTTTGGCTTTTGTAAAACATTGTAAAAATCACTATACCATGAATTGATTGCAACGTTTAAGCTTGTTTGTATATATAAGAAAAATAACAGTAAAAAAAGTCCCAAATAAGCCCATAAAGCCCATTTTTTACTTGCAAAAAATGAAGAAAACATGCTACTACCTTTTAAAAGAAAAATTTTAATCAACTTTATTTAATCAAGAGTTTATTAAAAATCATAAATTTATCAACACATGTGTCAAAAATAAACCTCTTTATTCTTTAAAGAAATATAAAAATATAAAGATTACGTCATATTTACTTTTTAATATTAATATTTCTTATCAAAATATCTAAAAAGGAATTAATGTCTATGAAAAAAATAATTTTATTTTTACTATGCGTTGGCTTTGCTTTTGCTTGCTCTGAACATTCTCATACTGATTTTAAAGATCTTAATAAAACCGAGTATAATTCTCAATAAAGGATAAAATATGAAAAAAATCTTTCTTATGTTTTTAACGGCTTTTTCATTTTTAGGTGCTAGTGAGCTTAATATTTACTCAGCAAGACATTATGATGCTGATTTTGAAATCATCAAAAAATTCGAAGAAAAAACAGGTATTAAGGTCAATCATACTCAAGCTAAAGCTTCAGAACTTATTAAAAGGCTTTCTCTTGAAGGAAGTAATTCCCCTGCTGATATTTTCATCACAGCTGATATTTCAAATCTTACAGAAGCTAAAAATTTAGGACTTTTATCTCCTGTTTCATCAAAATATTTAGAAGAATTTATACCTGCTCATTTAAGAGATAAGGATAAAGAATGGTTTGCGATCACAAAAAGAGCAAGAATTATTGCTTACAACAAAAACGCAAATATTGACATTAGCAAAATGAAAAATTATGAAGATTTAGCAAGAGCTGAATTTAAAGGAGAAATTGTTATGAGAAGTGCTACAGCTCCTTATAGCAAAACTCTTTTAGCATCTATTATAGCTAATGATGGAAATAAAGAGGCTAAAGCATGGGCTAAAGGTGTGCTTGATAATCTTGCGACAAATCCAAAGGGTGGAGATAGAGATCAAGCCAGACAAGTATTTGCAGGCGAAGCTAAATTTGCAGTTATGAATACTTATTATATAGGGCTTTTAAAGAATTCTAAAAATCCAAAAGATGTAGAAGTGGGGAATTCTTTGGGTATTATTTTTCCTAATCAAGACAATAGAGGAACGCATATTAACATTAGTGGTATTGCTATGACAAAATCAAGTAAAAATCAAGATGCGGTTAAAAAATTTATGGAATTTATGTTAAGTCCTGAAATTCAAAAAATTCTTACTGATAGTAATTATGAATTTCCTATAAGAAATGATGTAGAATTAAGCCAAACGGTAAAAGATTTTGGAACTTTCAAAGAAGATCAAATCCCTGTGAGTAAGATAGCAGAAAATATTAAAGAAGCGGTTAAAATTTACGATGAAGTCGGTTTTAGATAATGTATAAAACCTTAAAATACTATAAACTCGGGGCAATTTTACTTGCCCTTTTTCTTGCTTTACCTATTTTTGGTATTTTTGCTGAACTTTTTTATATTTTATTTCAAAATTTTAATACAAGTAATTTAACCCAATTTTCATCTATTAAAGAAAATTTGAGTCATTTTTTTGATTATTTATTTTTAAAATTCATCAAAGATACTTTTATAATTAGCATGGGAGTATTGTGTTTAAGCTTGATTTTGGGTGTGAGTTCTGCTTATTTGATCGCAAATTATGATTTTTATTTCTGTAAAATTTTAGAAAAATTACTCATTTTACCCTTAGCCATACCTGCTTATATTTTAGCCTTTGTTTATGTGGGAATTATGGATTTTCAAGGATTTTTTCACGAAAATTTTGGCTTTAGGATAGATTTTTTCAATCATTATGGTGTTATTTTTGTTTTGGCTATTTCTTTATATCCTTATATTTATTTATTTGCTAAAACAGCCTTTAAAAGTGAAGCTAAAGAGGCTTATGAAGTAGCTAAAATCATGAAGTATTCTGAATTTAGAATTTTTACACGCGTGGCACTTTTGAGTGCAAGACCTGCCATTTTTTCTGGAGCTTTATTGGTTTTAATGGAAACTTTGAGTGATTATGGTGCAAGTGCTTATTTGGGAGTGGATACTTTTTCGGCTGGAATTTTTAAACTCTGGTATGATTTGAATGATTCTTATTCTTCTAGTGTTTTATCGGGTATTTTAATGCTTTTTGTATTTTTGATTATGTATGTGGATTATTATTATAAAAATAAACATCATTATAGTTTTAATCAAAATTTAGCTCTTTTTATCAAAAAAAGAAAATTAAATCCTATTAAACAAATTCTATCCTGTATTTATTGTTTTATGATTGCTTTTGTAGGTTTTATTTTACCTTTTATTTGGCTAGTTTATTGGGGGCTAAAAGATCATAAGCTTTTTGAATCACAATTTTATATTATCAGTTTTCAAACTATAATCTTAGCTTTAGTCACTGCTTTAATTACCACTTTTTTAGCTTATTTTTTGATGTTTAGTTCTAGGATAGTTAAAAATCATTTTTTTAATTTATTTATTTTAAAAATAAGTTCTTTGGGTTATTCTATACCTGCTGCTGCTTTAGGGATTAGTATTATAGTGCTTTTTGTATTTTTGGATAAAATTTTTCATATGAGTTTATTAGGAAATTCTTTACTTGTTCTTGTTTTTGCTTATGTAATTCGTTTTTTAGCGAGTGCAATTTATTCTTTAGAAGGAGGTTATAATAAAATTCATCTAAATATTGATGAGGCAAGTTTAAATTTAAGAACGAGTTATTTTATTTTATTTTTTAAAATTCACACACCTTTAATGAAACATTTTTTATTTTTGGCTTTTATTATTGTTTTTATTGATACGATTAAAGAACTTCCTTTAAGTAGAATTTTAGCGCCTTTTGGCTTTGAAACTTTAAGTGTTAAAGCTTTCTGGTTTGCAAGTGATGAAAGAATTTATGATGCAGCTTTGCCTTCCTTGTTTATCGTTTTTCTTTCTTTAATGGTTGTTGTTTGGATGGATAAAATCACAAGGAAAGATGATGTTAGAAATTAAAAATTTATCTAAAAATTTTGGAAAAATACAAGCTTTAGAAAATATCAATCTTCATGTCAAAGAAGGAGAATTTTTAAGCATTTTAGGAGGTAGTGGAAGCGGAAAAAGCACGCTTTTAAGGATTATTGCTAAGCTTGAACAAGCTAGTTCTTATGATTTGTTTTCTTGCAAAGGTGAAGTGGCTTTGATGTTTCAAAATTATGCTTTATTTCCTCATTTAAATGTTGAGAAAAACATACTTTTTGCACTTTACGATAAAAAAGATAAAAATCAAATTTTAAATCATTTGCTTAAAACTTTTGAAATTGAAGATTTAAGATATAAAAAAATCGATGAAATTTCAGGAGGGCAAGCGCAAAGAGTGGCTTTTGCTAGAGCTATAGCAAGAGGATGTCAGCTTTTGCTTTTAGATGAACCTTTTTCTAATTTGGATCAAAATTTAAAACAGGATTTAAGAAGAGAATTGAAAAAAATGATAGAAAATCAAGGCATTACGGCTATTATGGTAACTCATGATATTGAAGATGCTTATTGCATGTCTGATCAAATCGCTTTTTTAGAAAAAGGAAAAATTTTAGCTCATGCAAATCCTAAAGAACTTTATTTTAAACCTGATTTTAAAAGTGCACAAATTTTACCTGATTTAAATATCATAGAAGAAAAACTTGATTTAGAAGATGAATTTTTTGCTTGGATAGCTTCAAAAAATTATATTTTTGGTTATGCAGAGCTTAAAATAGGAAATCGCTTTGAGGCTAAAATTTTACAAAAAGAATTTTTAGGGGCTTTTTGTAGGCTAAAATTACTTTATAAAAATATAATTTTTTTTATTTTGGTGAGTTCAAGTTATGATTTAGAAGAGAAAATAAGTTTTGATATTATCAATTTTTAGTTTAAATTTGATAAAATCAAAAAAATTTTTGAAGGATAGGAATGAAAAATCTTTTAATCATAGGCGCAGGTGGGGTAAGTCGTGTGACTACTGTAAAATGTGCAATGAATTCTGATACTTTTAGTAAAATCACTTTAGCTAGTAGAACAAAAAGCAAATGTGATGAAATCGCTGCTTTTATCAAAGAGCGTTTAGGGGTTCAAATTGAAACGGCACAAATTGATGCTGATGATAGCAATGCAGTTGTAGAACTTATCAAGAAAACAGAAGCACAAATTTTACTCAATGTGGCTTTGCCTTATCAAGATTTGAGTTTAATGGATGCTTGTATAAAAGCAAGAATTGATTATGTAGATACGGCAAATTATGAACATCCTGATTTAGCTAAATTTGAATACAAAGAGCAATGGGTGAGAAATGATGAGTTTAAACAAGCAGGAATTTTAGGACTTTTAGGAAGTGGATTTGATCCTGGTGTAACTAATGTTTTTTGTGCTTATGCACAGCAAAATTTATTTGATGAAATTTCTTATATAGATATTTTAGACTGCAATGCAGGTGATCATGGCTATGCTTTTGCGACCAATTTTAACCCTGAAATCAACCTGCGTGAGGTTTCTGCTAAAGGGCGTTATTGGGAAAATGGCAAGTGGATAGAAACGCAGCCTATGGAAATAAAAATGGAGTGGGATTATCCAGAAGTAGGTGTGAAAGATAGCTATTTGCTTTATCACGAAGAACTTGAGAGTTTGGTAAAAAATATCAAAGGTTTAAAAAGAATACGCTTTTTTATGACCTTTGGACAAAGTTATTTAACTCATATGAAATGTCTTGAAAATGTTGGAATGTTAGGGATTAAACCTGTGATGCACCAAGGAAAAGAAATCATTCCTATAGAATTTCTAAAAACCTTACTTCCTGATCCTGCAAGTTTGGGACCACGCACTAAAGGTTATACCAATATAGGTTGTGTGATTCGTGGTAAAAAAGATGGAAAAGACAAGCAAGTTTATATTTATAATGTTTGCAATCATGAAGAATGTTATAAAGAAACTGGTGCACAAGCTGTGAGCTATACTACAGGTGTTCCTGCTATGATAGGTACGAAATTAATCGCTAAAGGGATTTGGCAAGGAAAAGGCGTGTTTAATATGGAAGAATTTGACGCTAAGCCTTTTATGGAAGAACTGAATTCTCAAGGACTTCCTTGGAAGATTATCGAAATGACTCCAAGCTTAGGAGAGTAAGTGCTAGAGCACTTACTTTTGTCCTATATAAATAAAGTGCTCCACACTGCCTTCAAAATTATACAGATTAATTAATTCATAATCTCCCCAAAATAAAGGTTTAAAAGGTTTAAAATCTTCTTTTAATTCTTCTATGTCTTTAGTAAAGCGTATATATGAAGAACCACTCAATCTACCACTTGGACATCCTTTTACTTCACGCAAGCCATTATCCATAAGTTCTCCTCTTTCATACATACTATAGCCTTTATCGCTCATCATGGTTGCAAATATAATAGCTCCTTCATTGCATAGTTCATAAAATTCTTGCACAGCTTCTTTAAAAGCTTGTTTTGTAAGATAATATAAGCTTTGATTTGCAAATATAAAATCCATTTTTGTATTGAAGAGTTTTTTAAAGCTAGAATTAGGAGATATGATGTGAAAATTTTTAGAATCTAAGCAAGGATCTTTTTCCCAAACTTTTTTTAAACTAGGAACTATATCAATGCCATAAGGCTCTATACCCCCCCCCGGTTATATTTTTAAAATACTTAGAATGCACTCCATTTCCGCAACCAAAATCAAGTAATTTTCCACTTGTTTTGCTTAGTTTGTATTTTAAGATTCTCTCGTAAAATCTTATAACATGACCATCAGGATATTGAAGTCCATAACCTTCTTTGTCATATTTTTGAGTATATGCAGATAAAGAATTATCCATTTTTGTCCCTTTTTGTGTAGAATGTTGACTTAATGTCAAAATCCATTCTAGCACAAAAAAGATTAAAGTTATTTTACAGGGTGAAGTTCATTTGCATAAAAGCTAACTGATCCCATGCCTTCTTTTAAAGCCCATTCGTAAGCTTTTGCAACAAATTCCCAGTTAATATGAGCATAGAATTTTTCTAAATAAGCAGGGCGTGCATTGCGATGATCTACATAATAAGCATGTTCCCAAACATCTACAACAAGTAAAGGAACTTTATCTTCAGTAATTGGTGTAGCTGCGTTTGAAGTACCTACAAATTCTAGTTTTTGATTTTTAGTATTATAAACTAACCAAAACCATCCTGAACCAAAAACTCCTGTAGCACCTTTGATAAATTCAGCTTTGAAATTTTCTAAAGATCCAAATTCTTTTTCTAGTGCCGCTTGTAAATTAGCATCTATACTTTGACATGAACCGCCACAGCCACAGCCTGTACTTGGCTTAATGCAATCAAAATAAAAATCATGATTATAAACTTGAGCTGCGTTATTAAATACGCCCCCATTTGAAGTTTTGATAATACTTACAAGATCTTTACCTGCAAATTCAGTATCTTTAATAAGATTATTTAGATTTGTAACATAAGTATTGTGATGTTTTCCATGATGATAGCTAAAAGTTTCAGCACTCAAAAAATCACCAAAAGCATTGGTATCATAAGGTAATTTTCTTAATTCAAACATAATTTCTCCTTTATTTTTAGTTTGATATTGAAAATATTACCATAATAATATTAAAAAGAGTAAAAATATCTTAAAAGCTTAGTGGGTAAAATTTCTATTTATTTAACCTAAATAAAATAAGATACATTTATAATATATTTTAATAATAATTTAAATATATTATAAAAAATTATATTTTTTTGAAATATTTTTACAAAAATATCTATTTGTTGATTTTTAATAATTACAATTAATTTGCAACTAAAAATTATTCATAAGGAGGAAAATATGAAAAAAGTTGTACTAATCTCAGCATTACTAGGTGCTTTCGCAGCTAATGTTTTTGCAGCTAATACTCCAAGCGATGTGAATCAAACACATACAAAAGCTCATCATTCAAAAGCTAAAGCTGATAAAAAACATGAAGCTAAAACTCACAAAAAAACAAAAGAGCAAACACCAGCTCAATAATGCCCAGCCTTGATATAAGTCTATAATAGACTTATATCAAAAGCTATTCGTATTCTACAAAATAAATTATTAATATTTATTAAATTTCAATAGAAAAAATGAAAAAATTGTTATTTTAAAAGAAAAATTAAAAAGTGGTGACCCATACGAGACTCGAACTCGTGTTACCGCCGTGAAAGGGCGATGTCCTAACCGCTAGACGAATGGGCCACTTTTAAGGAGTAAAAAATAAAAATGAAATTGAATTATATATATTTATTTCTTAAAATTTAATTAAATATATCAAAATTATGTGATTTTTATCTTTGTTTAATTATAATTTCATCTTCAATTTTTTATAAAATTTTAGGATTTATTATGGATTTTTATAGTCTTATTTTTTTATCCTGTGCTTTAGGAATGGATGCTTTTGCTGTATCACTATGTAAAGGTTTTAGTGTTAAAAAACTACATTTAAAACATTATCTTATTGTTGGAATTTATTTTGGTGGATTTCAAGCTTTGATGCCAACTATTGGTTATTTTATAGGCATAACTTTTGCATCTTTTATTGCGAGTATTGATCATTGGATAGCTTTTATTTTACTTTCTTTAATAGGATTAAAAATGATCAAAGAGTCATTGGAAAATGAAAATTGCGATAGTAATGCCAATCAATTTGGCTTTAAAACCATGCTAGCTTTAGCAATTGCTACGAGTATCGATGCACTAGCAGTTGGTGTGAGTTTTGCATTTTTAAATGTAAATTTATTATTAGCTATATTTTTAATAGGTATTATCACCTTCATTTTATGTATCATTGCTCTAAAAATAGGGAATAAATTTGGAATTTATCTTAAAAATAAAGCTGAACTTTTAGGCGGATTGGTTTTAATTATACTAGGAGTAAAAATTCTAATAGAACATTTATTTTTCGATTGAAAATTTCATTCTTAAAGTAGCTAAAGCTTTATCAAATTCCAAGGCTTTACTTTGAAATTTTTTATTAAAAGTTCTTTGTCTTTTGGCAAGTTGTGTAGTATGTATCGTGATTAAATTTTCAAGCTCTTTAAAGGAAATTTCTCCATCTAAATATTCTTTACACTCTTTCAAACCTATAGAATTTAATGCTTTAAGTTTATGATCAAATTTAGAAAAAAGAATTTTTGCCTCATCTAAAAGCCCATTATCAAGCATTTCTTTTGTTCTAGTTTGAATGCGTTTTTTTAAAATTTCTTTATCCCATGAAAGCTCATAAATTTCTATATCTTTAAGTACCCCAGTTTTTTGCGTCCTTTTTAAAAATTCACTAGGAATTTCTCTTGTTTGTTCATAAATACCCAGCCATTTTTTTAATCTATAAGTATCATTTTTTTCTATTTTATAGTTTGGATCAATATTTAATAAAAGAGTATAAATTTCATCATTATTTAAAGAACTCTTTGATTCTAAGGTTTTTTCACTTAAACCATCTATCATAGTTTTTAAATAAAATCCAGTTCCACCTACTATAATTAGAGGTAAATTTCTAGCTAAAGCAAATTCTTTTGCTTTTTGATATTCTCTTATGAATAACTCAACATTAAAATGTTCATTCACACTCAATAAATTTACCCCAAAGTATTTTATACTCGCAAGATCATCTTGTGAAGGCTTGGCACTTGCTATATTAATCTCTTTATAAACACAAAGACTATCAAGACTTAAAACAACAGCATCAAATTCTCTTGCTAAAGTATTGGCTATGTATGTTTTTCCACTCGCGGTTGTTCCTATTAATGCTATTTCAAAAAACATTTTAATATTTATCCTAAAATTTATAAAAATTTTAGTAAAATCATAGCAAAAAATATTTTAAAGTAGAAAAATGAACACATTCTGGATAAAATTTAAAGATATTTTAGAGCTTGTAGTATTTAAGCATTCTATTTTTGCTTTACCTTTTTTATTTTCCTCTATGATTGTAGCATCAAAACTTGCAAACGACACTGCTTGGTTTGGTTTTAAGGCATTGATTTTAGGCATTATTTGTGCAGTAGGTGCAAGAAATTTTGCGATGGCTACAAATCGTTTAATGGATGAAGATATAGATAAAGATAATCCTCGTTGTGCAAATCGCCCTAATGTCAGTGGAAAAATAGGTAGAAAAAGCGTATGGATTTTTATCATTATTAATGCACTTATTTTTATATCATGTTCTTATTTTATTAATACCTTAGCTTTTTATTTGTCTTTTCCTGTTCTTTTTGTGTTGGCTATTTATTCAGCTTTTAAACGCTTTAGTTCTTTAGCACATTTAGTTTTAGGATTTTGTTTAGGACTTGCACCTATTGCAGGAAGCGTTATAATTATGGGTAAAATTCACATTTATAGCGTTATTTTATGTTTAGGTGTAACTTTTTGGACAGCTGGGTTTGATCTGCTTTATTCTTTACAAGATATGGAGTATGATAAAAAAGTAGGACTTCACTCTATTCCTGCTAAATTTGGCTCAAAGGCTACTTTATTTATATCAGCTTTTTGCCATATTTTAGCAGTATTATTTTGGCTTCTTTTTGTGTGGGAAGTTTGGGGTGTAGCACTTGGAAAAATAGCACTTATTGGAGTAATTATAAGCGGTATTATTTTAGCCTTAGAGCATAGGATTGTCCATAAAAATTTTGCTCATATTGATAGAGCATTTTTTACTTTAAATGGTTATTTAAGTATTATCTTTTTTATTTTTATTTGGATTGATTTATTATGGAATTAACACTTTTTAAAGCAGGATTTGAAGCTCATTTAGAATGTTGTGAAATAGAAAATAACCGTTTTCTTGGAGAATACCTAAAACTTGGAGCAATTTCTCAAATTTTAAAATGGAAAAAACTTGCTTTACGCATTGATTTTGATGAGGGTGAAAAAATTATTTTTGATCTTCTTTTAAGTCTAAAAGAAGATATTTTAAGGCTTGAAAATTCTTTAGATAAAAATAAAGAACTTATACCACTTAAGCAAAAAGGGGTAATAGAATCTTTAAATTTTGAATATCTAAATTTTTTGGATACTATTTTAGAAGAAGATAAAGAATATTATTTAAGATTTGATTTAAATAATCAAAAAATAGCTATTTTTATCAAAGCTCAAAGTCAAACATTGGCAAAAATTATCAAAATTAAGCCTGAAGACAAAATGGCTTTTGATGCTTTTGTTGTTGAAATTCAAAGAAATATGATAAGAAATAAGAAAGGCCAAGAATGAGTGATGATGTGCTTTATTTAGTTTTTATAATTGTGCTTTTAATTGCAATGCTAGCCTATATGAATATCAAAGAAAGAGAAAATAATGCAAAAATAGCAAAACTTCAAAATGTGATAGAAGATATTACCAAAGAACTTCATTATTTTCGTAAAGAATTAGGAGTTAAAGATGATAGCGAAGAGGATGAAGACTATAAAACCTCTCTTTTAAAAGAAGAAATTATGATTGAACTTGATAAACAAATCAGTTCAAAAATCACTCCTGTTTTAAGAACACTAAAAACTATGGAACATATCATAGAAGATTTTCAAAATGAACAACAAAATCGTCTTTTAAATTTGGAACAAAAAGCACAAAGCATGGCTAAACTTACGCCAAATTACGATACAGAAGAACAAAAAATAGAAAATCTTTTCAAAGAAGGAAAAAGCATAGAACAAATCGCTAAAGATTTACGCATTGGCACTGGAAATGTAGAACTTGTCTTAAAATTTAAGAAATTAATAAAATAGAATGGAAAATAAATGCTTATAGATCAATTCGGTAGAAAGATAAATTATCTTAGAATTTCAGTTACACAAAGATGTAACTTTCGCTGCCTTTATTGTATGCCAAAAATTCCTTTCGATTATCAGCCAAAAGAAAATTTATTAAGCTTCGAAGAACTTTTTTTATTTGTTAAAGCAGCTATAGACGAAGGAATTGAAAAAATCCGTATAACAGGTGGAGAACCTTTATTAAGAAAAGATTTAAGTATTTTTATAAAAATGATTAGCGATTATAAAAGCGATATTGACCTTGCTATAACTACAAATGGATTTTTACTAAAAGACTTTGCTAAAGACCTAAAAAATGCTGGACTTAAACGACTTAATATTTCACTTGATACCCTAGATCACAAAAAAGCAAAAACTCTTGCGCAAAAAGATGTATTAGATAGTGTTTTATCTGGAATTGATGAAGCTTTAAATCTAGATTTGAAAGTAAAACTTAATACTGTAGCTCTTAAAAATTTAAACGATGATGAACTGATATCTCTTTTGGAATTTGCAAAATCAAAAAAAGCTCAAATTCGCTTTATAGAATTTATGGAAAATACTCATGCTTATGGTAAATTACAAGGATTAAAAAGAGATGAAATTATACAAATTTTGAGTCAAAAATATCAAATTCAACTTATAAAAAAAGATGAAAAAGCACCTGTGAGTATTTACAAGGCAGATGATTATGAATTTGGAATTATAGATCCTCATAGCCATGAATTTTGCGATTCTTGCAATCGCATACGCTTAAGTGCTGAAGGCTTGTTAATACCTTGCCTTTATTTTGATGAAGCATTAAGCATAAAAGAAGCGGTTCGAAAAGGTGATATTAAAGCCGCTGTAGAAATATTACAAGAAGTATTAAGAAATAAACCAGAAAAAAATAAATGGAGTGTTGTTGATAATGAAACCTCATCTCGTGCTTTTTATCAAACTGGAGGTTAATTTTGCAACTTGTTGAAAGTTTCTTAAGCATTCAAGGAGAAGGCAAATATAATGGAAAATTAGCTATTTTTATGCGTTTTGCTGGTTGCAATTTCAACTGTTTAGGTTTTAATGTAAAAATATCAAAAAACGATAAAACTCTCATTGGATGTGACACGATAAGAGCTGTTTTCACAAAAGATTTTAAAGAAAGTTATGAAACTTTAAATGCTAATGAACTTTTAAAAAGAGTGATAAAATTAAAAAAAGACTTTGATCCTATAGTTGTTATCACAGGTGGAGAGCCATTAATCCATTATGAAAATCCTGAATTTATAGAATTTATCCAAATGTTATTAAAAAATAAATTCGAAATACACTTTGAAAGCAATGGAAGCATAGAAATTGATTTTGATAGATATCCTTTTTACAAAGAATGTATTTTTGCTTTAAGCGTTAAACTCCAAAATAGTGGGATAAAAAAAGATAAACGATTAAATTTTAAAGCTTTAAAAGCATTTAAAAATTACGCAAAAGATAGTTTTTATAAATTTGTTTTAGATGCCAATACTCTTGATAATTCATTTTTAGAAATCAATGAAATTCTAAAAGAAGCTCCAAATCAAATTTTTTGTATGCCTATGGGTGAAAATGAGCAAAACCTTAAAAAAAATGCTCAAAAAATTGCTGAATTTTGTATTAAGAATGGTTATAATTATTCTGATAGAATTCATATTCGTCTTTGGAACGATAAAGAGGGTGTATGATTATAAGAAAATTATTTGAATTTGAAAACGCACACATTGTTAGATTTTGTTCTTCTAAGCGTTGCAAAAGTAGCATTCATGGACATTCTTACAAAGTTGAAGTTTTACTTGAAAGCAAATATTTAGATAATGCTGGAATGGTCTATGATTTTGGACTTTTAAAAACCTATATACGCCAAATTATTGATAGTTTTGATCATGCTATCACTCTTTTTAAATATGATGACGCAAAATATTTAGAAGAAATGAAAAAATATTCAAGTCGTTGGATTTGCCTGCCTGTTAATGTAAGTGCTGAAAATTTTTGTCGTGTATTTTTCATACTTATAGATGCTCTATTAAAACAAACAAAAATGATAAATGGAGAACAAGGAGTAACTTTACAAAGCATCATTGTTCATGAAACAAGAACAGGCTATGCACAAGGTTTTAGAGAAGATGCCTATAGTGAGCTAATGCCAAAAATTTCACTTCAAGACATAGAATTTTCTAATGGCATTAAAGCAGAATGGAATGATATAGATTTTTATAACAAATTAAAAAATGAAGAAATTTTTATAAATCCAAAGGAGATTTAATGCAAAAAGCTAAAATTTTAATTGCCTTAAGTTTTTTTTTATTAGTTTTATCTGCCTGTTCTAATGATGAAAAAAATATTTCCAAGACTCAAAATACAGATCAAGAAGTAGTCCAAATAGAACAAAACGATGAAAAAACAGAATTAAGTGACTCCAACCTGCCTTTACCTGTAGATGATGAAGCACAAAGTTCAGATGATGAACATGAAGCCAATCCTACTATTATCAACTCTTTATATAAACAAAAATGCGCCACTTGTCATGGAGAAAAAGGGGAATTAAAACCTAAAAACAGCACGGCCATTAAAACCTTGGGCAATAAAATTTTTATACAAAAAATAAAAATGATAAAAGATAAAAACCATAGTTTTTTAAGCGATGAACAAATTCAAAATTTAGCTGATTTTATAAACAAAGGAAAATAATGGATCAAAGTTACGAATTCTTTTTAGCTTTACATCTTTATAGTCTTTATGCGAGCGGTTTTTTAATGCTTTTTTATCTTATACTAACACAAGGAAATTTTAAAACCGAATTCATTTTTATTCGCAGAATACGATTATTTTTACCAATTTATTATTTATTTTTAGCTTTGATTATTTTTACAGGTTGCTTGTTATCAGCAATGAAACAATTTCAAATGAATGTCAATATCTGGGTAATGATTTTTTCTTGGATCTTAATTTTTGCCTTAGCAATTTTTCACTTTGTTTGTTTTAAAAAAGCAAGAAGATTTAGAAAATATGCCACTTTTAGATGGATTAGTTGTTTGATTTTACCTTTTGAAATTTTTTTATTGTTTTTGCCTTTTTTAATAGAAAGATATTTATAAAATGCAATTTTTGTATAACAAGCAAGCTGGAGAAGAGTTTATACAACTTCAAGGTGAAAACTTTAATCATTTAAAAGTAAGAAGAGTAAAGGAAAATTCGGAGCTAAATCTTAGAAATTTACAAGATAATTTTCTTTACAACTATACAATCACAAATTTAACAAGAAATTCTTGCACTTTAAAATTTTTAAACAAAAAATCACAAAATATAAAACAAAGTGAATTAAACTTAGCCTTAGCCATTATAGATATTAAAATTTTAGAAAAAACTCTACCTTTCTTAAATGAACTTGGAGTAAAAAAATTACATTTGGTTTTTACAAATTTTTCACAAAGAAATTTTAAAATCGATTTAGAAAGATTTGAAAAAATCATTATTTCTTCTTGTGAACAATGCGGTAGAAATACTAAAATGGATTTAATTATCCACCAAAGCACTCAAGAATTTATTCAAAAATTTCCAAATGCAATTATGGTTGATTTTCAAGGAAAACAACAAAGTCATTTCGATGAAAAAGAATTATATTTTATAGGTCCTGAAGGTGGATTTAACAATGATGAGAGATTATTGTTTAACCGGAAAATCTCTCTTAAAAGCTCTAATATTCTAAAAAGTCAAACAGCTATTATAGCTATAGCTTCAAAAATTTTGCTTTAATTTTTCTTAAATTAATCTCTTTTTTATGTTAAATAATTTATAATCACGGCTTATTGTTTTAATTTTTAAGGAAAACTAATGAAAAAAGAAATTCACCCAGAATACGTAGAATGCAAAGTAAGTTGTGCTTGTGGAAATACTTTTACAACGAAGTCAAACAAAGCAGAATTAAGAGTAGATATTTGTTCAAATTGCCATCCTTTTTTTACAGGCAGTGAAAAAATTGTAGATGCTGCAGGTCGTGTAGAGAAATTTAAGAAAAAATACGCAATGCAATAATTATGCTTTATTTTATTCCTACTCCCATAGGAAATTTAAGCGATATTTCTTTTAGAGCCTTAGAACTTTTAAAGACTTGCGATCTTGTGTTTTGCGAAGATACAAGAGTAAGTAAGTCTTTGATTTCGTTATTAAATACCAAATTTCACACTGATATACATATTTCTAAATTTATAGCCTTACACTCCCATAATGAAAAAGAAGTTTTAGCAAGTATTGATTTAAAGATATTTGAAAAAAATGTAGCTTATTTAAGCGATGCAGGAATGCCAGGGATTAGTGATCCTGGCAAGGCTTTGGTAGAATTTGCACAAGAAAACAATATCACCTATGAAATTTTACCAGGTGCAAATGCAGCCTTAGTTGCTCTTGTAAGCTCGGCATTTTGTCAAAAAGAATTTATCTTTATTGGTTTTTTAGCAAATAAAGGCAAAGAAAGACAAAAAGATATAGAAAAAATTTTAAACTTTCCTTATCCAAGTATTATTTACGAATCCCCCAAACGTATTTTATCTTTAGTAGAACAAATTATGATTCTAGACAGCCAAAGAGAAATTTTTTTGATTAAAGAAATCAGTAAAAAATTTGAAAAAAAATTTAAAGGCAATGCTAAAGAGCTTTCTGAAATTTTAAAAAAGTCTAATTTAAACGGTGAATGGGTTGTAGTACTGCAATCAAAAGAGCAAAATTTTTTGCAAAATACTCTTTGTGAAAAAGATATTATGGATTTAGAGCTGCCTTTAAAAGCAAAAGCAAAATTATTATCAAAGATCAATGGAAAAAATGCAAAAGAAATTTATCAAAAACTGCTTTTAAGTCAAGATTAGGTAAAATTTTAATATGATAGTTTATGGGAAGCAAATATTTTTTTATATTTTAGAATATCATAAAGACTGTATCAATGAGCTTTATTTAGCAAAAGAATGTGATAAAATTACTTTTTCCAAAATCGCAAAATCAGGTTTTAAAATCAAAAAACTTGATTTTAAAACTGCTCAAGCTTATGCGAAAGGTGGAAATCATCAAGGTTTTTTGCTAGATATTAAAGAAAGTTCTTTTGCAAATTTAAATGAGATCAAAAAAAATGATTTTATTGTTATGCTTTATGGAATTAGTGATGTAGGAAATATAGGGGCTATCACGCGTACAGCTTATGCTTTAGGGGTTGGGGCTTTAATTTTTATTGGTGAAAAATTAGCCATGGAAGGAGTAATTCGCACAAGCAGCGGAGCGGCTCTTGATTTACCTATTGTGATAAGCAACGATGCTTTAAGTGTAATAAATGAACTAAAACAAGTAGGTTTTTATTTTTATGCAAGTGATGGCTCGGGAAAAGAAATTCACAGTGTAAAAATAAACAATGGTAAAAAAGTTTTAGTTTTGGGTAGTGAGGGTTTTGGTTTAAGCTCTAAAATTGTAAAAAAATGCGATGAATGTGTGGGCATTGCGATGAAAAATAATTTTGATAGTCTTAATGTCAGCGCTGCTTTTGCAATACTTTGTGATAGGATGTTAAATGCTTAATTGGAAAAAAATACAAGAATTAAATTTAAAAGAAGTTGCAGCAAAAACGCAAATTGAACTTGATTTTCTTGAAGCTTTAGTAGAAAAGAATTTTGCTGTTTTAAGTCGTTTTAATGTTAAAGGTTTTGTTAAAATTTTGAGCAGAGAATACGAACTCGACTTTAGTGATTTTAACGAAGAGTATGAAGCTTATCTTAACGAAAACAATCCTACTCCACAAACAAAATCAAAAATGATAACCCCAAAACTAGATGCTTATAGTCAAAAATCCTCTAACGCTTGGCCTTTTTTGATTGTTCTTATTGTTTTAGTGATTATAGGAAGTGGAATTTATTATTTTGATACACTTAAAACTTTTTTCAAAGATGAACAAAATAATACTAGCGCAACAGTTATAGATATCATAGGACAAGCACAAGAAAATTTAAAATCTTTAGGTGGAAACAATGTTGTTGTTATAGACAACAATAAAGCACAAGAAACAAATCAAACAGAGAGCGTTTTACCAAGCCAAAATATCTCATTACAAGAAAATGATAAAAACATAAGCATAGAAAATAATATCAGTGAAAATAACACAACTCTACTCGATGAAGAAAAAAATACCCAAATCCAAGAAGACACAAATACACCAAAAACTGATTCTTTAAAAGAAGCACATTTTAAAACCTCTACCAAGATTTGGATAGGTTTAATAGATTTAAAAAGTCTTAAAAAAACAAGCTTTGTTAAAGAAAAAGATTTTAATATTTCTTTAGATAAAGATCAGTTAATTTTAACAGGGGCTGCAGCTTTAACAATGTTTGATCAAGAAAATAAAGAACAAAAATTTCCTGCAGGAATTTCAAAACGTTTCTTGATTAAAGATGGAAAAATTACAAGTATTTCAGCTGCTGAATTTGTAAAATTAAATAAAGGTAAAGAATGGTAAAAAAAATTATTATTCTTACTCTTTGGGTTAATATATCTTTTGCAATCTCAAGTCTTGAATTAGCAAAAAATTTAGTAAACAATCCTAGTAAAAATTCTCAACTAGAATTATTATTTTCAAATAATTCTTACATAGATAATAATGGAAATTGTGATATTGCAAAAATATCTCAAATATTAAAAACCAATTCTTTAATTGCCTTAACACTATCAAATCCTCAAAGTCTAAGACTAAATTTTAAAGCAAAAGCTGATGAAGTTATGTTTTTTAAAATTTTATCCGATGTTTTAACAGATGCTGGATATATATATTTTATCCCTACAGATTTGATTTTAAGAGAAGGAAATATTGACTATACCATACAAGTAGAATCTCAATATGTTTTAGATCCTGGAACGCTTTACAATCTCTTAAAAGAAAATTCTGTCTATATAAATAATATTAAGCGTATTGGGGCATATGACTATGAATATGATTTAAATTTTTCCAATGCTGTATTAAAAACCAATACAAATGTTAATTTAAATACTCCAAAATCATTAGAAAAGCCCCTTAAAGACTATGTGCTTGATTTAAAAAATGCTACAAATTTGATTATTGATGCAAATGATTTAGATAATTGGTTTCCTAAAATCTTCTTTTTAGATAAAAATCTCAATCTAATTAAAGCAGTAAAAAGCGAAAATAAAAATAATCATTTTTCAGAACTTATTCCAAATGGTGCTATATATGCTATTGTAAGCGATATGTATAGTTTAGATAATATACGCAGGGGTTTAAAAATCACACTTAAAAAATAAAGGATTAAGAAATGTTTGATGAAATCCGTTTTAATACCATAGAAAGACTTCCAAATTATGTTTTCGCAGAAGTAAATGCGATAAAAATGGCAGCAAGACGTGCTGGAGAGGATATCATCGACTTTTCAATGGGAAATCCCGATGGTAAAACTCCACAACACATTATAGATAAACTTTGTGAAAGTGCTAACAAAGATAAAACCTCGGGATATTCTACATCCATGGGGATTTATAAACTTCGCTTAGCAATTTGTAATTGGTATAAAAGAAAATATAATGTTAATCTAGATCCTGAAAATGAAGTTGTAGCTACCATGGGTTCAAAAGAGGGTTTTGTAAATCTTGCAAGAGCGATTATAAATCCTGGAGATGTTGCTATTGTGCCAACTCCTGCTTATCCTATACATACTCAAGCTTTTATTATAGCAGGAGGTAATGTAGCAAAAATGCCTTTAGCTTATAATGAAAAATTTGAGCTTGATGAAAATCAATTTTTTGAAAATTTGCATAAAACTTTAAATGAAAGCATCCCGCGTCCAAAATATGTCGTTGTTAATTTCCCGCATAATCCAACAACAGTAACTTGTGAGAAAAGTTTTTATGAAAGATTGATAGCAACGGCAAAAAAAGAAAGATTTTATATTATTTCAGATATTGCTTATGCAGATTTAACTTATGATGACTATAAAACTCCTTCTATTTTGGAAATTGAAGGTGCAAAAGATGTAGCGGTAGAAACTTACACTCTTTCAAAATCTTACAATATGGCAGGCTGGCGTGTGGGTTTTGTAGTAGGAAATAAACGCTTAGTCAGTGCGCTTAAAAAAATAAAATCTTGGTTTGATTATGGTATGTACACACCTATTCAAGTAGCAGCTACCATAGCTTTAGATGGAGATCAAACTTGTGTAGATGAAATCCGTGCAACTTATGATAAAAGAATGCACATTTTACTTGAAGCTTTTGAAAATGCAGGCTGGAAACTTCAAAAACCAAGAGCAAGTATGTTTGTTTGGGCAAAACTCCCTGAAAGCAAAAGACATTTAAAAAGTTTAGAATTTTCAAAGCAACTTTTACAACGCGCTAGTGTTGCAGTAAGTCCTGGGGTAGGTTTTGGCGAAGCAGGTGATGAGTATGTAAGAATTGCTTTAATTGAAAATGAAAATCGCATACGCCAAGCTACACGCAATATCAAAAAATATCTAAAAGAGTAAGTTATGAAAGTAGCGATTCTTGGTTATGGCACTGTTGGAAGTGCGGTGGTTAAATTTCTTTTAGAAAATGATAAACTCATTCGTGCAAGGTGCGGTCAAAGCATAACTCCTGTGATCGCTCTTGCTAGAAGTCCTAAAAAAAATGCTTTAATTCCAATTACTCACAGTGTTGAAGAAATTTTAAATGCTGATGTAGATGTTTTTGTGGAGTTAATGGGTGGAGTGGATGAAGCTTTTAAAATAGTGAGTGAAATTTTAAAAAAGAAAAAAGCTGTTGTTACTGCAAATAAAGCTATGCTTGCTTATCATCGTTATGAACTTGAAAATTTGGCTAAAAATTTAGCCTTTGGTTATGAAGCAAGTGTAGCTGGAGGAATTCCTATTATCAAGGTTTTAAAAGAAGGTTTAAGTGCAAATAATATTTTGGCTATAAAAGGGATTTTAAATGGCACGAGTAATTATATTTTAAGTTCTATGAGTCAAAAAAATATGAGTTTTGAACAAGCCTTACAAATAGCTCAAAATTTAGGTTATGCAGAGGCTGATCCAACTTTTGACATAGAAGGACAAGATGCAGCACATAAACTGCTTGTTTTATCAAGTATCGCTTATAATCTTAAAGCTAAACCTGAAGATATTTTGATCGAGGGTATTAGTGAAATTGGGCCTGAAGATATGTATTTTGCTAATGAGTTTGAATTTACCATAAAACTTTTAGGTATAGCTAAGGTGCGTGAAAATAAAGTAGAATTAAGAGTGCATCCTACTATGATAGATAAAGAAAAAATGCTTGCAAAAGTTGATGGAGTGATGAATGCTATAAGCATTAATGGAGATTTGTTGGGTGAAAGTTTGTATTATGGAGCAGGAGCAGGAGGAGAGGCCACTGCAAGTGCTGTGATTTCAGATCTTATGGATATAGCAAGAGATCAGGTAAAAGCACCAATGCTTGGTTTTGTGAATACTTTAGAATACGAGCTTTTAAGCAAAGATGAAATTTATACAAAATATTATTTAAGAGTGAAAGTTGAAGATAAAATAGGGGTTTTATCTAAAATCACACAATTGATGAGTGAAAATAATATTTCTATCGATAGTTTTTTACAAAAACCTAAAAAAAATGATGAAAATTACAGTACTTTGTTTTTTACTACGCATTTAACTTATGAAAAAAGCATACAAAATTTGCTTGAAATTTTACGCAAACAAGATTTTATAAAAACCAAGCCTTTTATGATGCGTATAGAATAATGGGTGTAAAAGCTTATTTAGATGGAATTTTAGGGGAAGATAAGGCTTGTAAATTTTTAAAAAAACAAGGCTTTGAAATTTTAAAAAGAAATTTCCATTCTAAATTTGGAGAAATCGATATAATAGCCAAAAAAGATGAAATTTTACATTTTATAGAGGTTAAATTTACTCAAAATGATTATGAAGTTTCCGAGCGTTTGGATAGAAAAAAACTTGAAAAAATTTTAAAAACTATAGAATTTTATCATCTTAGAAATGGAATTTCATCGGATTTTCAGATTGATCTGATTTGCATTAAAAATGATGTGATACAATTTTGCGAAAATATAAGTTTTTAAGCTGATATTTAAAAAAATAAAATACAATTAGACAAAAATTAAAGAAAGGAAAAATTATGGGAAAATATATTGAATTAACAAGTGATAATTTTGCTCAAGCAAAAGAAGGTGTAGCTTTAGTTGATTTTTGGGCTCCATGGTGCGGACCTTGTAGAATGCTTGCTCCAGTTATTGATGAACTTGCAAATGACTTTGATGGTAAAGCTAAAATTTGCAAAGTAAATACAGATGAACAAGGTGATTTAGCAGCTGAATTTGGTGTTCGCTCTATTCCTACACTTATTTTCTTTAAAAATGGTGAAGTTGTAGATCAACTCGTTGGTGCACAATCTAAACAAGCAATTAGTGATAAACTAAACTCTTTACTATAAACTAAAGGCTAGTATAACTAGCCTTCTTCTTAAAAATTTCAAATTTATACTAAATAATAATTTTTATTAACTACTATTAAGAATAATTTTTATATCATTATTAATAATAAAATTCAATATAAAGGAAATATAAATGTTAGATGTAGCAATCATAGGTGGAGGTCCTGCTGGACTTAGTGCCGGACTTTATGCAACTAGAGGTGGTCTTAAGAATGTAGTAATGTTTGAAAAAGGTATGCCTGGTGGACAAATTACCTCAAGTTCTGAAATAGAAAATTATCCGGGTGTAGCCCAAGTTATGGATGGAATTTCTTTTATGGCTCCTTGGAATGAACAATGTATGCGTTTTGGTTTAAAACATGAAATGGTTGGAGTAGAACAAATTTTAAAAAATAGTGATGGAAGTTTTACCATCAAATTAGAAGGTGGTAAAACAGAACTTACTAAAGCTGTGATAGTTTGCACAGGCTCGGCTCCAAAAAGAGCAGGTTTTAAAGGCGAAGATGAATTTTTTGGAAAAGGTGTAAGTACTTGTGCAACTTGTGATGGATTTTTTTATAAAAATAAAGAAGTTGCAGTTTTAGGTGGTGGAGATACGGCTTTAGAAGAAGCCTTGTATCTAGCAAATATTTGTTCTAAGGTTTATCTTATCCACCGCAGAGATGAGTTTAGAGCGGCTCCATCTACAGTAGAAAAAGTTAAGAAAAACGAAAAAATAGAACTCATTACTAGTGCAAGTGTAGATGAAGTATATGGTGATAAAATGGGTGTTACTGGGGTAAAAGTAAAATTAAAAGATGGTAGTATTAGAGATTTAAATGTTCCAGGAATTTTTACTTTTGTTGGTCTTAATGTAAGAAATGAAATTTTAAAACAAGACGATGGTAAGTTTTTATGCAATATGGAAGAAGGTGGGCAAGTAAGTGTTGATCTTAAAATGCAAACTAGTATTGCTGGACTTTTTGCCGCAGGAGATCTTAGAAAAGATGCACCTAAGCAAGTGATTTGTGCTGCAGGTGATGGAGCTGTAGCTGCATTAAGTGCTATGGCTTATATAGAAAGCTTGCATTAAGATTTTATAAAGTTGCTAAAAGCAACTTTATTTTTATTTAGCTTCCTATCACTCCACCATCAAGTTTTCTTATCATCATTACACTCGATCTTGGCGTTTTTCCATAAGGAAAAGTACTACCTTTTAAACCTTCTCCTGGATGTTGTATGCCTACAAACATTGTAGTATAATCCTCACTAAAAGCAATCCCTGTTAATTCACAAGCAATAGGTCCTGTTAAAAAGCGTCTGATTTCCCCTGTTTTTGGATTTGCTGCTAGCATGCAGTTATTTCCCATGCCTTCGTATTCATCTTTGTTAGAATAAGATCCATCTGTTTGTATCCAAAGTCTTCCATCTCTATCAAATTTAAGTCCATCAGGAGAATTGAATTTATTTTCACTTGTAATATTATTTGAGCCTTTATATAAGCCTTGTTGGTTATCAGGATTTCCAGCAAGAGCAAAAATTTCCCAAGTAAAATCATCGTCTTTATGAGAATTTTTTGGCATCCATTTTAAAATTTGTCCATAAACATTTTTAGTTCTTGGATTTGCTGCATTAGGTTCTTGGCGATTTTTATTATTTGTTAGTGTTGCAAATACTTCTTTAGAACCGCTTTGTTTATGGCTTGCTATCCATTCACATCTATCCATAGGAGTTGCACCTACAATGCTTGCAGCAAGACGCGTATTGATGAGTACTTGAGCTTGAGACTTAAAACCATTTTTTTCATCTAGGCCGTTTTTGCCATATTCTAAAGCTATCCATTTTCCCTGTCCTTTAAAATCTCCCATATTGCCGTTAAACTGTCCTACATACAAAGTGCCTTCATCTAAAATTTTACTTGTATCAGCACCTTTTTTGTATTTATGTTTGCTAACAAATTTATAAATAAATTCATTCATCTCATCATCACCCATATAAACTATAACAGAACCATCTTTTTCTACGATAATTTCTGCATTTTCATGTTTAAAACGCCCTAAAGAAGTTCTTTTAACAGGTGTGCTTTTTGCATCAAAAGGATTGATTTCCACTATCCAACCAAAACGATTGGCTTCATCGATATTTTTAGCTAAATCAAATCTTTCATCAAATTTTTCCCATCCATAAAGACTAGTTTTGTTAAATCCATAGCGCTTAAAGGCATCATTAAATTCTAGATTTTCATCTGAACTTCCAAAAAAATCATCAAAATTTTCTTCACAGGTGATATAAGTTCCCCAAGGTGTTTGTCCATTTGCACAATTTGCAAAAGTTCCATGAACAAATTTTTCATTTTTTAAAACTTCTTTTTTAGCTGCTCCACTTACTTGCATTTTAGTGTTTGCATCGATTCTGCGGTTATACTTAGAGTCTAAAACCACAGTCCAATCATCACCTTTTTTTTCGATTTCTAAGATACTCACACCCACACTGGCTTGCTCATATAAAATATCTTCTTTGCTTAAATTTTTACCATGATGATTAAACATGATTTCAGGATTTATATATTCATTATTAACGGCTAAAATTCCTCTGTTTTTTGAAAGTGGAAAAAAACTCATACCATCATTGTCATCTCCAAAAACCAAATGAGCATTTTTAACTGCATTCATGTCGATGATTTTATTTTCATCATAAGGTTTTGCTTTACTAAAAAGTGGATCACCCCAAGAAATTAAAACCTTTGCTTCATAACCTTGTGGTACTATAACTTTATCTTGTGTGCTTGCACTAACAGCTTTAAAACCTAGCAAATCCTTATCCTTAAGCATAGCAGCACTTAAATTTGAACTTGCAAAAAAAGCCACCATAGAACCTAAAGCTGAACCTTTTAAAAACAATCTTCTTTCCATTTGTTTTTACCCCATATTGAAATTTAAAACAATGGAAGCATAAAAATATTTGGAAACTTTTTAGAAACTTTGATGAAAAATTTAAATTGAAGAAAAAATTTATACCTAGTTTTTCACTAGGTATAAATGACTAATTAAAACCTTTTCTTCTTAACATCTTCTAAGATATTATTAGCTATATCACTTACTGTACTAGAAATAATAGCTGATTCATTAGCAATTTCAACATTATCTTTAGTAGTTTGATCAATTTGAGCTACGCTATCATTGATTTGAGTGATACCTGCAGTTTGTTCTTTAATACTTTCTGCCATATCATTGATAGATTGAACAAGTAAATTAGTATTAGCTTCAATTTCTGATAAAGACTTTTGAGTTCTTTCAGCTAACTTTCTAACTTCATCAGCTACCACTGCAAAGCCTCTACCATGTTCTCCAGCACGAGCTGCTTCAATAGCTGCATTTAAAGCTAAAAGATTGATTTGATCTGCAATATCACCTATAATACCTGTAACATTTTTAATCTCTTCAGATTGAGTGATAACATCACTAGTTTTAACTGAAACATTTTGCATAGAAGAAGTGATCTCTTCTAAAGCTGCTGCAGTTTCTTCTAAAGATTGAGCTTGAGAATTTGAAGAAGTGGTTAAGCTTTGAACAGCAGTTTGTAATTTTCCACTTTCATTAGCTAAAGCATTAGCAAAGTCTGAACTTTGTTTTAGCATTTTAACTATTTCATCACCTAAAGCATTAGTAGTTAATTCTACACTACCGCTAGCATTTTCTAATTTATTTCTAAAGTCTAAGCTTTTGTATTCTTCAAAAATTTTATGAATAGCATTCATATCAGAACCTACTCTAGCTTGTAAAACATCAAGAAGTTTATTTAGAACATTTTTAAGTTCAATCAGTTGTGGGTTTCTTGGATTAGCAGTAATTCTTGCTGTTAAATTACCACCTTCTACAACTGATACGGTTTGAACTGATTCTTTAACGGCTTGATTGTCTTGTTCTAAGCCTCTTTTAGTAGCAAGAATGTTTTCATTGATAGCATTTGAGATTTGTCCAAATTCATCATTGCTTTTTACTTCTATAGTGGAAACATTTTTTGTTTTATAGTTGATAAAATCAAAGAATGAAGTTAAACCTGTTTGGATAGCTGCAAGTGGGGAGAG
>NZ_MKAQ01000003.1:0-111885 GCF_001764435.1 Campylobacter sp. BCW_4319
ATTAAAACCTTTTCTTCTTAACATCTTCTAAGATATTATTAGCTATATCACTTACTGTACTAGAAATAATAGCTGATTCATTAGCAATTTCAACATTATCTTTAGTAGTTTGATCAATTTGAGCTACGCTATCATTGATTTGAGTGATACCTGCAGTTTGTTCTTTAATACTTTCTGCCATATCATTGATAGATTGAACAAGTAAATTAGTATTAGCTTCAATTTCTGATAAAGACTTTTGAGTTCTTTCAGCTAACTTTCTAACTTCATCAGCTACCACTGCAAAGCCTCTACCATGTTCTCCAGCACGAGCTGCTTCAATAGCTGCATTTAAAGCTAAAAGATTGATTTGATCTGCAATATCACCTATAATACCTGTAACATTTTTAATCTCTTCAGATTGAGTGATAACATCACTAGTTTTAACTGAAACATTTTGCATAGAAGAAGTGATCTCTTCTAAAGCTGCTGCAGTTTCTTCTAAAGATTGAGCTTGAGAATTTGAAGAAGTGGTTAAGCTTTGAACAGCAGTTTGTAATTTTCCACTTTCATTAGCTAAAGCATTAGCAAAGTCTGAACTTTGTTTTAGCATTTTAACTATTTCATCACCTAAAGCATTAGTAGTTAATTCTACACTACCGCTAGCATTTTCTAATTTATTTCTAAAGTCTAAGCTTTTGTATTCTTCAAAAATTTTATGAATAGCATTCATATCAGAACCTACTCTAGCTTGTAAAACATCAAGAAGTTTATTTAGAACATTTTTAAGTTCAATCAGTTGTGGGTTTCTTGGATTAGCAGTAATTCTTGCTGTTAAATTACCACCTTCTACAACTGATACGGTTTGAACTGATTCTTTAACGGCTTGATTGTCTTGTTCTAAGCCTCTTTTAGTAGCAAGAATGTTTTCATTGATAGCATTTGAGATTTGTCCAAATTCATCATTGCTTTTTACTTCTATAGTGGAAACATTTTTTGTTTTATAGTTGATAAAATCAAAGAATGAAGTTAAACCTGTTTGGATAGCTGCAAGTGGGGAGAGGTATTTTGATACGATGAAATAAAGGAGGATGACGCTAAATACTACTACAATAATGACAACAATGGCTTGAATAAATGCAGCTTTATAAATAGGTTTATTTATAATATCAGCGCTTTCGGTAATACAAGCTGTATAAGCAAAGACTTTAGTACAAGCTCCAAGTCTTTCTTCATTATTTAACTTATAAGAGAAGAAGTTGTTATCACCATTGAGTTTATATGCATTTAGAACAGGAGAATGATCAATGGATGGATTTAATAATTCTTTATTGGTTGCTGCAAATATTTTATTTTTTTGATCAAATAAAAAAGTATTTCCAGGGGTTTTTGCAACTAAATTTTGCAAATCTTCTGATGGTATATCGACACCCAGTACCCCTATGATTTTACCATCTTTATAAATAGCTTTAGAATACGTTATTACATATTGTTTTAAAACTGTATCTAAATATGCTGGTGTAACAAAAATATCATTTGTTTTTAAAGCTTCTTGATACCAATCTTTTGTCTTTATATCTAAATCATCACGTAATTCAGGCATTTTTGCATCATTAGATTTTTGACTAAGTAAAACTTTTCCATTGTTTAAACCTAAATAAACATTTAGTGCATTTATACTATGACGATAATATTTCAATATTGGACCAACATTGTTAATAATATTTTCTTCAGTGATTAAAGATTGATAAGGTAAGTTCGCGATATCTTTTTCTAAAGCTCTAGTAAAAGATTGATTTGTGGAACGGAAATCTTCAACGGTAGATTGTGTGACTTTAAGTAGGTCAGTTTGATTTTTAAGAGTGCTTTCATATAGTGAGGTTTTTGTAAAATAAAAACTTACAATACCTAGAACAATTAAGGCAAAAATTGCAATTAAATTTGCAATGAGGGAAAGTTTGATTTTAATACTATTCATTATTTTCCTTTTAATCTTTGTTATTTTTAGCATAAAACTAATAATTTGGCTATTATTTTATCACAAAAAAATAAAATAAATTTTTATTTTTATCTTAAATAAAGGAGAAAATATGGCTTATACTATAAAAAAAGTAGAAAAAGAAACAAAAGTTAGTGCTCATACTTTAAGATTTTGGGCTAAAAAAGGTTTGTTTCCTTTTGTTCAAAAAGATGAAAATAGTGTGAAATATTTTTCAAAAAGCGATATAGAATGGGTAAAATGGATAGAATGGCTTAGAATTTCAGGTATGCCAATAGAACAAATCAAACATTATATAAAACTTTGCTCTTTGGGTATAAAAACTGCCAAAGAGAGACAAGAGATGTTAAAGCAAACAAAGAAAAAATTACAAAACCAGATTAAAACATTAAAAGAAAGTGAAAAAGTTTTAAGCAAAAAGATAAAAATTTATGAAGAAATGCTTGCAAATGAAGTCGATGGGTTTAATCCAGAAAGCAAGGACTATCAACCTTGTGATAAATTGCATAAGTTTAAGGGTTGATTTTATATTAAGGGCAAATTTGGGTAATAATATTTTCATTTTTTAATAGCATTTTTAAGTTCTAAATTTTTGATATTTTCAAAAAGATTTAAATGCAGTTTTAAAAGCTCATTATTAATCCCATAATACGCCCAAGTTCCTTGACGCCTTACATACAAAAAACCTGCATCTTTTAAAATTTTTAAATGTCTTGAAAGTCTTGATTGACCCATGTTTAAAAGTTCTTGTAAATCACAAACACAAAGTTCTTTGTATCTTAAAAGATGATACAAAATCAAAATCCTACTTTCATCATTGATTGCTGAAATAATGGTTAAAAATTTTTGCATTTTATTTCCTTAAATTAAATTAATAAAAATTCCAAAAGATATAGCCACGCCTAAAATAATCATAACCAATAAAAATAAAAATTTTATTTTAAACATTTGTTTGAGTAAAATAAGCTATAGTGATTATGCTAGTGCTATGATAGACATAGTGCTTAATTCTTGCGATAAAAATACACGCATTGGAGTAATAAGCCTATAAATAAAAGATATCTTATGCTTTTAAGGCATCTTTTATTTCTTTTAAATGCTTATTTTGAAGTTTTAGATTTTTCTAAAGATTTTATTTAATATAGATAAATATTTTTATTTTAGGTTATTGACTTAGACCTACTCTCATCTTTTATACTTTTAAAAATATTAATTGAAAGGATAAAATGAAAAATTTAAATAAAGCTTCAAATGCTCAAATTATTCTAGTATTTTGTTTAGGGGTATTTGGGATTTTGAGCACAGAACTAGGGATGATGGGTATAATTCCTATTGTTTCTCAAAATTTCAGTGTAAGTATTTCAGATGCGGGTTGGTGTGTGAGTATTTTTGCACTCGTGATAACTTTTTGCGCCCCTATTGTCCCGCTACTTTGTGCAAATTTCAATCCTAAAAAACTTATGCTTATTTGTTTAGCTGTGTTTATCTTAAGCTCGTTAACTTCCGCTTTTGTGGGTGAATTTTGGCAATTGCTTATTTTAAGAGCTATTCCTGCTTTTTTTCATCCTATTTATATAGCTCTTGCTCTAAGTATGGTTACAAATTTGGTCGAAGATAAGAAAGAAATTCCAAAAGCTACAGCTAAGATTTTTGCAGCAGTTAGTGCTGGAATGGTTTTGGGTGTACCTATGACTAGTTATTTTGGTGGAAATTTTAGTTTTAAAATGGCAATGTTATTTTTTGTATTTTTAAATACCTTATCTTTTATAGCAACTTTATTTTTTGTTCCTGATTTTAAAAAAGTAAATTCTGTAAAAATAAGCAAACAATTGCTTATTTTAAGATACCCGCTTTTATGGATTAGCATACTTTGTGTTATTTGTATAAATGCTGGAATTTGGGGTTTTTACTCTTATTTTTCTGATTTCTTACATAGTGTAGGAAAGATGAATTTTACTTTAATTAGTATTGTATTGGCTATTTATGGTTTTTCAAATATTATAGGCAATTATATAGCCGGAAAGACCCTTGTTAAAAACGCAAATTTTACTTTGATTTTAACACCTTTAATTATGATAGGATTTTATATTTTACTTTTTAGTTTTTATAGTGAAATTATACTTATAATATTTGCCTTTATATTAGGAATTTTAGCAGGTGTGATGAATAACGGCACACATTTTATGATAAGTTATCCCTTTCCAAAGGCTGCTAATTTTAGCAATGGACTTTTTATAAGCGTGGCCAATATAGGATTAAGCACCGGAACTGCTATTTGTGGACTTGTGATTTCTTTGAGCGATACGCGTTATATTATCGTAAATACTATTGTTTTGTTGATTTTAGGAATTATCATGATTTTTATAAGAAGTAGGATAGAAAAAATGAAATTAAGATTTTAAATTTTTACTTGACTTAGAGTAGCTCTCATGTTTTATAATACTAAAAAAGGAGGTAAAATGCAAGAATTAGAAAAAGCAGGAATTTATGGAAGTTTTAAAGGTGATAGTAAATTTTTTAGCAAAAATGTAAAAGTTTCTATGATGTTTAAATCAAATGAGTGGAGAAATTTTAGCGGGGCTTTGGTTGAATTTGAAGCCAGTGCTAGAAGTGCATGGCATACTCATCCTCAAGGACAAACCTTAATCGTAACAGAGGGTGAAATCATCACAAAAGTTCCAGGCCAAAAAGCCTTTATAGCTAAAAAAGGCGATGTGATAAGCTGTCCTATAGGAGTAAAGCATTTTCATGGTGCAACTAATACAAGTAGTGGAGCACACATAGCACTTACAGGCGAGAAAGAGGGTAAAAATGTAGAATGGCTTGAGCTTGTAAGCGATGAAGAATATGAACATGCCTTAAAAGAAGCAAAAGAGTAAAGAAATTTGTAAATAAAACACAAAAATTTTTATAAAAACTTTTATGTTTTTGGAGTATCTTTAAATGCTCTTTTTTCACAAATTTTAAAAACTACAAAGGATAAAACCATGCAATTAAGACAAAAAGCAAGAGAAATTTTTGAAAAACTCTTAGGAGGAGCAAAAAAGGATCAACTTTTTGCAAGTGATAAAGAGTATTTTATCAATCATATAAATTTTACTTTTGGCGAGAGTTTTGTAAAAGCAAATTTGGATACACAAAAATATTTTTTAATCGCCCTTGCTTCTACTTTAGCAGTAGGTGGAAAAATAGAGTTTAAAGCTTTACTTCAAGGTGCAATCAAGAACGATATAAGTCCCATTGTCATCAAAGAAGTGATTTATCAAGCTACGCCTTATGTGGGTTTTGCTAGAGTATGTGATTTTTTAAGCCTTTGTAATAAAGTGTTTAAAAAACTAAATATCGCCTTAGTTTTAACCCCACAAAGCACCACTACACAAGAAAATCGCAAAATAAAAGGCAGGGAAATACAAAATACTATTTTTGGTGAAGCTAATATCACTAAAATGATAGAATCTACCCCAGAAGATAAAGCTTTTATAAATGATTTTTTGAGTGCGAATTGTTTTGGAGATTATTATACACGCACAGGACTTGATCTAAAAACTAGGGAGCTTTTAACCCTTGTATATCTTATCTCACTTAGTGGGCTAGACAATCAAGTAAAAGCTCATATGCAAGGCAATCTTAACATGGGACAAAGTAGAAAAGATTTGCTAAATATCATTGCAGCTCTTATTCCATATATCGGTTATCCAAAAGCTTTAAATGCCCTAAATTTGCTTGATGATATTAAAAAGTAGAATGCAAGCAATAAATATTTATTGTAAATTGAGCTTAGAAGTTATTTGTAAATTAGTTTTTATCAAAAAACTTGCAATCATTTTAGTATGCTTTTAAGCTCATTTAGATATTCTTGTTGTGTTTTTAGATTTTCTTCTAAAGAATTTAAAATCTCTTCGCTAGTTCTTAGGATTTTTTCTTCTTTTACATTTGGATTTTTAGCACTTAGATCATAGTTTCTTTCTTCAAGCTCTTTTTTGCTAACAAGCCAAGAATTAGCAGTGATTTTTCTTTCTTTGTAGCATTTTAGAAATTCTTTAAAATGTGCGTATTCTAAAGGCTTATTTTTAGTAAGTTTATAAGGCGGTATAAGTTCGTAGTAATAAACTCCATCGCCTTCACAAATACATTTTTTACCTTTAGAGAAAAAAAGCACATTAGTCTTAACAGCACTATAAGGCAAAAATACCCCACTTGGCAAACTCAAAACGCATTCTAAATTAAAATCATCTAGTAAATCTTTTTTTACACTCACAAAGGCATTTGAATTTTGAAAAAGCACACCTTCAGGCACAATGATCGCACATCTTCCGTTGTTTTTTAAAGATTTTAAAATGTGCTGTAAAAATAAAAGTTCAGTAGCATTTGATTTTATAGGAAAATTTTCTTGAATTTGTTCTTTTTCTTTGCCACCAAAAGGTGGATTTGCAAGTATTACTTCGTATTTATCTTTTTCTGTTATATCTGTTATTTTTTTACTTAAAGTATTTGTTTTTATGATATTTGGACTTGAAATTTCATGTAATATCATATTCATAACGCCCATTGCATAGCTAAGCGGAGTTTTTTCTTTACCAAAAAGAGCATCATTTTTTAAAAATTCAAGCTCTTCTACGCTTAAATTTGCTTTTTTGCTTTTGGTTCTGTCTTTATATAAAATATGTAAAAAACTCTCAACTAAAAATCCACAACTACCACAAGAAGGATCATAAATTCTTTCTTTTGGTTTAGGATCTATTACTTCCACCATAGTCTTTATCAAAGGACGAGGGGTGTAAAATTCTCCACTATTTCCACCATCGCTACCCATATCTTTTAGAAGTTTTTCATAAACTTCACCTAAGGCAAATACTTCATCTTCTTTATTAAAACTAATCTCATCAATGATATTTATCACTTCTCTTAAAGTATGTCCATTTGCTATGCGATTGTCTATAAATTCAAAAATTCCACCGATTTTATACTCTATACTTTTAAAATCATCATTATTTTTAAAATTTTTAAGATAAGGAAAAAGCTCTTTATTTACAAATTCAAGCAAATCCGATCCACTTAAAGCATTTTTTACATCAAGTTTGCCATCTTTTTTAGGCGCTGCCCAAACACTCCAGCTAAATTTTTCTTCTAAAATGCTTTTATAATCTTTGCCATCTAAAAACGCTAAATCTTTTAAATTTGTCTCATAATCATCTAAAAATTTTAAAAAAAGTATCCAGCCAATCTGCTCTGTATAGTGCATAGCACCACTTATGCCATCATCTCTTCTTAGAATATCTGTGATTTTATCGATTTTATTTTGCATTTAAAAAATTCCTTTTCTAAAAAGTCTTAAAAGTTCTATATTTATATAATAATTACTTCTACCCATTTTAATACACTCTAATATTCCTAAATTTTCACAAATTTTAAGATATTTTGAAGCACTTTGTCTTGAAATGTCTAATTTTTTTATTAAAAAATCTATCTTTGTATAAGGATGAGAAAACAAAAGCTCCACAAAATCTTTACTATAAAAATTCGTTTTATTTTGTAAAATTTCACCTACATTAGACATCATTTTTTCTATCTTAATGATAGTTTCAATAGTTTTTGCAGCGGTTTGCTCTATGCCTTTAAGTATGTATTCTATCCACTTTAAAATATCCCCTTCATCACGCACTTTTTGCAAAAGCTTATAATACTCATCTTTATTTTTTACTATATAAGCACTAAGATATAAAATAGGAAAATCCAAAAGTCCTTTATATACTAAATAAAGTATATTTATAATCCTACCCGTTCTGCCATTGCCATCATAAAAAGGATGAATGCTTTCAAATTGATAATGTATAATTGCCATCTTTACTAAAAAATCAAATTCATCTAAACTATCATCGTTAATGTATAGTTCTAAATTTCCCATAAGTTCTTGTATATCGTTAGGATTTTGGGGTGGTATGTGTTTTATTTCTCCTGTAATAGGATTTTTAAGCATAGTTCCACTTTGTTTTCTAAAACCTGCATTATTTCTTTCTAATCTTTTTTGAATTTCTAAAATATGTGCATTTCTTAATAACTGCTCTTTTTTTAATAACTCATATCCTTTTTTCAAAGCACTTTCATAATCTTTCACTTCTTTTGCTGCTCTTGTGAGTTTGTTTTCATCAACATCAGATAAAAAAAGTTCATCATGTGTTGTGATGATATTTTCTATCTCACTCGAATCTTTTGCTTCTTGCAAAATCAAAGCATTGATTAAAATACTTGGATTTGGTATGCTTTTACTAAGTCCATTTAACTCTGCTAATTTTCTAGAAGCTTTAATGATAAGACTATAAATATTTGCATTTAATTCTATATTTAAAGGCAATTTTTGAGGTATAAATTCTTTCATAATTTTCCAATATGTTAATTTTTTCTAAAAATTTTAACATTATAAAAAAAATATGTTAAAAAAAACAAAAATTTTTAACATATCAAGCCAATGTGTTAAAATTTGGCAAATTTTTTAACATTATAATTCTCCCTTAAAAGCTTTATCAAGCAAGGATTGCTTAAGCTCTTCATAATCTTTTAGTTCTTTAGTGTAAAGCTCTTTTAAAGCCTTTGTCTTTTCAAAGACAGAATCTAAATGCGAAGCGATTTGCTCTTGCTCTTTGAGTGGGGGTAGTGCAACAGGGCATTTTTCTAAAATATTTAAATTTAATTTTGCAGTATGTGTTCCACCACCAACTTTGTTATTATTAATCCACCCTTCAATAAAATAAGAATTTAAAAAATAAACTAAATAATCACTTATAATTTTAACTTTTGGTTTTAAAAGTCCTAAGCTAACGAAAATACTAAATTCAAATTCTAAAGAAATTTTTATAGCTTTTCCTAAAGTTCCAATACGACAAATTAAAATATCTCCAAATTCAGGTTTAGCTCTTTTTATGAGCTTGTTATGCTCTTCTAGTGAAATGTATTTGACATCGCTTAAATCAAAAAAACCTTTAGAAATATTTTTAACGGATAAAAAAGGAATTCCTGTTTCTATATAGTTGGGTGTTTTATGTGTCCCATCTGTAATAAAACATATTTCTCCTAAACCTTTCCATTTCCAAGATTGTGGGAGTTGATAATTTTCTTTAGTATTATCGTTAAGTGGATTAAAGGCTTTTTGTAAAGCACTTTGCATAAGCTCATCAATATTTGCTAAATTTTCTTTTGCTTTTTTGATATTTTCATCAATCTTACTAAAAGCAAAATCCAAAATCCCCACTATCCTTTCTTGCTCTTTTAGTGGTGGTAATGGGATTTTAGTTTCTTTAATTACTCTCACATTGATGGCTTTAAAAGTTGAACCTGTAGAATTATCATTAAAATATTTTTTTAAAGTTAATAAGTAAAAAAACAAAAAATTGTTATTTATTTTAACGCCATTTAAAGAACATAATCCACGCCCTATTGCTATATCTTTAGTAGTAATATTAACTTCTCCAACAGGGGCTCTAACGCACAAGACAACTGAATTTTTCTTTGCAATTTTTTTAACATCTGAAGTAACAAAATTAGATTCATCTATATATTTATCCGAAAAAGCTATTTTTCCTTGATGAAATTCAATTAAATCTTTATTTTTATCTTTATCAAAAATACAATTTCCATTTGGAGATTGCCCCATAACCACTTCGCAAACTTCCTCAAGCCTTTTAACTTCCCAACCCTGCGGTAAATTTGTCATTGTATTTTATAACCTTAAATATTTTTATTTTTGATATCTTTAATAGAAATAATTTTGTAAATTTTTGGCACATTATTTTCATAAACAACTTGTAAATCAACATTGTATAAGTGTAAATGTGGATTGTGCTCTTCTAGAATTTGTTTTTTTAAATAATCGCTAGAAAATTCAACATTTAATTCTTTACTATAAATATTTTTACATAATAATTTATTCCCGCGTTTATTATCGGTTCTTGTTTGTGTAAATTCAACAAGTGTATTTTGAAAATATTTATATGTTTGTAATTCTTCTTTAGTTTTTCTTTCTTTATTTTCAATATAACTATAAATGTTTTTTTGAACTTCTACTGCTTCTTTGCTTACAACACTAAAGCATTCAGATGGATCACTATAACCATTTTGAATAATAACAGTAGAATTACCACCTATACTTATAATTGGTTGTATTATTTTATTAGTATTCTTTGCATCATCAATATTAATTTTATCAACATTATTATCAAATTTATTCTCTTTAAAAAACTTGTAACAATCTTTTAAATTTTTAATAAATTCAATCGCTGAATTAAAATTTTCTATATAAGGTAAAGATAACCCTAAACCTAAAACAACAATATCAAATTCATAACTACCTTTTCTAACTTCACTAATCTTTATAGAAGCCTCATTGCTAATAATACTTTTCCTATACATATTTTGTATAGCTATTAAACTTTCAGCTAACTCTGTGATATCGATAGGTTGTTCAGTATCTATTTTGTAAGTTAAAATATTGTTATTCATAATACTATCCATTTATTACTTCAATATCTTCTATATTGGTATGTTTGGAATAATCTTTATTATTTGTATAAACAACACTTATATTTTTATCTTTTATAATTTCAAAAACATCAGGATATAAATATTTTGTTTTTTTTCTATTTTTTTCTGTTGCATGTTTATTATTTTCTTTTTTACTCCAATCTATCAAACACTTAATATACACCAAATTAGCTTCATCAAGATTATTAACTTGTGAAATTATGTATCTTAAATTATTACTCAAATTATATTGCATAACTTGGTGTGGAATTGCACTATTTAATTCTTTAAAAAACTTCTTTGTACTAAAAGGAATCGTGCCACCACCCTTTATATCTAATATATCTAATAATATCTGATATTTTTCCTTTGAAAGAAATATATCTAACTTAAAACCATTTAAAATATCTAACAATAAAGTTTTATTAGAATGCTTTTTAATTATAAGCAATTTAAATGGCTTTGGGTTTATATCAAACATTATTTCTAATTCAATTCTATTGTGTGTATAATTAAATATGCAATAAGTCATCTGCTTATTTTTTATATCTTTGTATAAATTTTTTAAATTCGTCATTTGTATCATTTTCTCTCCTTTAATTTAAATAAATCTCTCTTTGTAAATCATCAAAACTTTGTTTTAGAATTTCTAAGCCGCCAAATTCATCGGCCAATTCTCTTACATTGCCTAAAGAACTAAGCTCTATAAGCGGTTTTAAGCCATCATCAAAGTCTTTTATGCCATATTCTTGATATCTATTTAGTAAAAATTCTATGAATTTTATGGCTTTTTCTTTTTGAAAGCGTCTCAAAAACTCACCATTTTCTACTTGCAAAACACGCTCTTGCCTTGTTTTTATCTCGGCATTAAAGCTTAAATGCGCTAAAACATCGTATATATCACAATCTTTTTGAAAAATTTCTCTTAGATCTTTTAAAGCATCTTCATCTACTCCATCATTTGCAAGGGATTTTAAAAATCTTTCTCTATTTTTTTGATCACTCCAAATTTCACGCAATTTTGCTTCATCATCATAATACTCACCAAGCTTTCCTATCAAAAATTCCAAAAACTCCTTAGTGCTAAGTGGCTTACCTTGTGCTCCTATATAAGTAGTTGTGATATCTAAAACCTTAAGTTTTGTGCCTTTTAAGTGTATGGTTACGCTCTTTTTTTCTTTACTTTCTTCTTTTGTTTGTTTTATATGCTCTTTAGTGATTTTTTCTTTTTCATCTTGCTCTTTTAATTCTTCTATTTTTTCACCATCCCATTTTGGATCATAAAAAAGTTTAGTCGCACCGACAAAATCAAGTATAGTAAAAAAGTCTTTACCTTCATAAACCCTAGTGCCACGCCCGATAATTTGCTTAAATTCAACCATAGAACCTATATTTGCTAGCAATACTATATTTCGCACATTTTTTGCATCCACTCCAGTTGTGAGCATTTTAGAGCTAGTAAGTATGACAGGATAGCTTTTATCATTATCTTGAAACAATTTTAGATAATCAAGCCCTATTTTACCTTCATCACTCGTAACTCTTACACAATAATCATCTCTTTTAACGCTTTTATATTTATCTATAGCTCTTTTTACTTCATTTGCATGAGCTTGATTTGCACAAAAAATTATGGTTTTATCCATAGGATTTATAAACTCTAAAATTTTCTTAGCGATAAAGTCATTATAGTTTGGTAAAAAAATATTTTTTTCAAATTCACTTTGTTTATAAAAGCCTTTTTCAAGCTCACCTTGTATCAAATCATCAGGATTATAGGTATAACCATCACTCAAAGTTGTTTTTATGAGTTTGACTTTATAAGGGGTTAAAAATCCATCTTCAATACCACTTTTAAGACTATAATCATAAACACTCTCACTAAAATACTCATAAGTGTCTATATTTTCTTCTTTTTTTGGAGTAGCGGTTAAACCAAGCTGAGTCGCATAAGAAAAATACTCAAGTACAGCTCTCCAGCTTCCTTCTTCGTTTGCTCCACCTCTGTGGCACTCATCTATGATGATAAGATCAAAAAAATCTTTTGGGTATTGAAGATAAAATTTGCTCTCTTGTTCTTCTTGGGTGTTTTCTTGTTCTTTTGAATTTGCAGCTAAGCTTTGATAAATTCCAAAGAAAATATTTGCATTTGTTATGATTTTTCCATCATTTTTCTTTATTTCTTCAGCACTAATTGCCTTACAATCACTTTCTATAGGATTAAATTCTCCTAAGGCTTGATCTCTTAAGCTCACTCTATCACATAAAAATAGTATTTTAGGCTTTTGATCTTTGTTTTCTTTATTCCATCTTGCCTCTAACAAACGATAGCATAAATTAAAAGCTATGGTTGTTTTTCCTGTACCTGTAGCAAGAGTGAGTAAAATTCTATTTTTGTTATTTATAATGGCTTCTATGACTTTATCTATTGCTATTTTTTGATAATATCTTAATTCTTTTTGCGGTATATACATTGGCTTTTGTGTTAAAAGTCTATATTGCCATTCTTTTAAATTACCAAAAATTCTATCAAAAAGTTCTTTAGGACTTGGAAATTTATCTATGTATTCACCACTATGACTTCTCATATCGTATTCATAAATTTTTTCTCCATTGCTACTATATACAAAAGGCACATTTAAAATTTTTGCATATTCTATGCCTTGAGATAAACCATCTAAAGGATCTTTACTAAATTTTTTAGCTTCTATTATAGCAAGGTTGTTTCCTTCATATCTAAGCAAATAATCTGCAAATTTTCTTTGTGCTCTTTTACCACCTAAAAGCTTTCTACCATCTGTAAAATAATAATTTCTTTTTATATTTTCTTCACTCCAAGAACTATCATAAAGCTTTGCATCTATAAATTTTACTCTAGTATCATCTTCTGAATACAAATTTTGCATTTTTACCCCAAAGTGAAATTAAATTTTATAATTATAGCATTTATACTAATTTTTAAAAAATTATTTTCACTCTTGACTTATAGCTACTCTAATGTTTTATAATTATAAAAAATCAAAAAAGGAGCAAAAATGCAATACAAAATTTTAGAAAACAATCGCATCGCAAGTAAAGGCTATGCAATGCTTAGCAAGGATGCGAAATTTACACCCTTTGAATTTAGCCGCCATGCTATTGGCGATAATGATATTTTGATTAAAATCCTATATGCAGGTATTTGTCATAGCGATATTCACACTGCAAGAAGCGAGTGGGGAGAGGCTACTTATCCTTGTGTGCCTGGGCATGAGATAGCAGGAGAAGTGATTGCTGTGGGTAAAAATGTGAGTAAATTTAAAGTAGGAGATTACGCAGGGGTTGGTTGTATGGTAAATTCATGCGGAGAATGCGATGCTTGTAAACGCTCACAAGAGCAGTTTTGCGAAAATGGCAAAACCATCTTTACTTACAATAGTTGCGATGTATTTCACGGCAATGAAAACACTTATGGAGGTTACTCAAACAACATAGTTGCAAGTGAAAAATTTGCCATTTGTGTGCCAAAAAATGCACCGATGCATAAGGTTGCGCCTTTGCTTTGTGCAGGAATTACCACTTACTCGCCTTTAAAATTTTCTAAGATAAAAGAAGGCTCAAGCGTTGCTATAGCAGGATTTGGCGGACTTGGTATGATGGCTGTAAAATACGCTGTTAAAATGAGTGCAAAGGTTAGTGTTTTTGCTAGAAATGAAAACAAAAAAGCCGACGCTTTAGCAATGGGTGTAAGCTCATTTTACACAAGCTGCGATAAAAACGCTGTAAAAGAACGTTTTGATTTAATCATCTCAACCATTCCAACGCCTTATAATCCTGCTATTTATTTGGATTTGCTTAAATTTGGTGGCGAAATGGCTATAGTTGGCTTACCGCCTGTGGAAGATAAGGTAAATATAGGTATAAACGAGCTTGTGCATAAAGCAGGTAAAAAGGTTTATGGCTCGCTAATTGGCGGTATTGCTGAAACTCAAGAAATGCTTGATTTTTCTTTAAAACACAAAATTTATCCAGAAACCGAGCTTATCACACCGCAAGAAATTGATAAAGCTTATGAAAATCTAACCTCAGGAAAGGCTAAATTTCGCTATGTTATTGATATGACAAAAGAATAATTTAATACTTATCAAAAACTACATCGCTAATGTCAAATCCCCTTTGCTTAGCGATGTTTAAAAGCTCTTTTATACTTTTTTCATCTATTATATTTCTTGCTAAAATCCAAAGGTATTTTTTATCAGGACTACCCACAATGGCAACTTTATACTCGCTATCAACAAAAATGATTTCATAATTTACTTTGTTAAAAAGGTTCATAAAGATATTAAATCTCACTGCTAATTGTCTATTTGAAACGATTTTTGCCTTGCCTTTTATGCTTGAAATTTCATTTTCTTTACTGCAAAAATTCTCAATCTCTACATAAGGAACGCCATTTTTGTATTTAAGCTCGTATTTTGCCTTTGAATTTAGGCAAGATTTTTGAAAAAAGGCTGGTTTTCTAGCCATTTCAAGCCATTCTCCCATATAATTTTGCAAAGAAAGTTCGCCAATTAATTCAAGCATTTTTTCCTTTTTTGTCTTTCTCGCCCCATTTGCACATAGCTTGTAAAATGGGAATTAAACTTTGTCCGCGTTTGGATAAGCTATATTCTACCTTGGGTGGAATTTGAGCGTATTCTTTTCTGATAATTAAACCATCATTTTCTAGTTCTCTTAAGGTATTGGTTAAAGTTTTAAAAGATATGGAGCTTAAAAAGCGTTTGAGTTCGTTATAACGCACGATTTCATAGCGAAATAAGCAGTATAAAATACTCATTTTATATTTTCCATTAATTAATGCTAGAGTATAGTTAAATCCACATTCTTCGAAATTGCACGGAGAATTCTCTTTAGTCATTTAACATTCCTTTAGTATAGTATCTTACTTTATTTTCTGTATTGAAAATGATATTATGCTAAGTTATAATTGTATCATAAAATTTAAAAAAGGATAAAAATGAAAAATATACTCTTGCTTAATGGTGCTAAAGAATTTGGAAATTCAAAAGGACAACTTAATTTGACATTGCATAATCATGCTTTAGAAATTTTAAAAACACTAGGATACGAGGTAGATCAAACTCACATAGATCAAGGATATGATCCTAAAGAAGAGATGCAAAAATTTATAAAAGCTGATGCTGTGATCTATCAAATGCCAGCTTGGTGGATGGGGGAGCCTTGGATAGTTAAAAAATATATCGATGAAGTGTTTGGTTTGGGTGCTGGAGTGCTTTTTAAAAATGATGGAAGAACTCATGAAAATCCTAGTAAAAACTACGGAAAAGGTGGTTTAGATCATGGTAAAAAATACATGTTTTCTCTCACTTGGAATGCACCTCTTGAAGCCTTTAATGATAAAAATGAATTTTTTGAAGGAAAGGGTGTAGATATGGTGTATTGGCATTTGCATAAGGCTCATGAATTTATAGGTATGAAAGCTTTATCAACTTTTATGTGTAATGATGTGGTAAAAAATCCTCAAGTGGAAAAATATCTAAACGAGTATGAACTACACTTGAAAAAAATTTTTTAAAAAATTTGACTTAAAAATTTCAAGGTGTAACATTGACTCGAACAAAGTATTTGTATATCTTGCTTGTTATTGCTATGTTTTTATGGGGCTCATCTTGGCCAACATCTAAGATTTTAGCAAATTATACGGATACTTCTATTATTACCTTTTGGCGTTTTTTCTTTGTTGTATTGGGTTCATTTTTTGTTTTAAACTTCTTAAAAATTCCTCTTAAAATTGAAAAAACTGCCTTAAAATGGGTATTGATAGCAGGAGTTTTAAATGGGCTTTATGCCTTTGTATTTTTTATCGCTATAAAGCACGGCTTGGCAGGCAAAGGAGGAGTTTTAGTAACCACTATGATTCCTATTTTTTCTTATTTGATATTTATGATAGCGATATTTTTTCAAAAAAACAAAAAATCAACTCACAAGATCACAAAGAGTGAAATTCTAGGCTTATTTTTAGGTTTATTATCTGGATTTTGTTTGCTAAATTTAGGGAGTTTAGAAGATTTATTTGGTAAATTTAATATTTTATTTTTAACTTGTTCTTTTATTTGGGCTTTGATAGCAGTGTTTAATCATAAAGCCAAAGGAGCTCACCCTTTGGCGATTAACTTTTATATTAATCTCATTTCTGTTTTAATGTTTTCTTGGGTATTGTTTGATGTAAAAAGTTATGAAATTTTTCATTTTGAATTTAAATTTTGGATCAGTATGTTTGTCGTGGCTTTTTTATCAACTATTATAGGAACTAGTATTTATTATTATGGGATTCACATTTTAGGAAGCGTTAAGGCAAATTCTTTTGTTTTAATCACTCCTGCTAGTGCTTTAATTTGCAGTTATTTTATACTAGACGAGGTGCCAAATGCACTTACCTTGTTAGGTTGTGCCTTGGCTATAGGTGCTATATATTTTATCAATATTTATGGTAAAAAAGCTTAGATTAAATTTTCAAAATCAAGATTGATTTTTTGATTCATAGCTTTAAATTTCATTTCTCTTTGTTTATAAAGTTCTAAGGCTTCTTGCATGCTAATGCTTTGAAATTTAAAGCTAGAACCTAACTTAGCTTGTGCGAGTAAGCTTAGATCATTTTCTATAACCGTGGCTATTTTTGTATAGCCTCCTGTGCTTTGTCTTCCTGCCATTAAAATAATAGGAATACCACTTTTTGGCACTTGTATACTTCCAAAAACCGCAGGATCTGAGATGATATCTGCTGAGTTTTTATGCTCTATACTTTCACTAGATTCTGCATAAATTGCCATTCTATCGCTTTTTAAACCTACTTTATAAGTAGTATTTAAAAAGGTTTCTATGCCTTTTTGGGTAAAAGCATCTTCATTTGTTCCTAAAATAACGCGTATAATAGGCTCTTTAGGGCTTTTAAAAAGAGGGTTTTCACATTCTCTAGCTTCTAAATTAAAAGGTATAAAAGTATTATGAGTATTTAAAATATCATCTTTTTGCAAAGCTCTTCCTTCAAAAACTCCAGCTCCCATTTTAGCATCACTGGATTTAGAGTTTAAAAAACTTTTTACTTCAAAGCCACCCGCTACGCATAAATACCCACGAAAACCTATTTTTGCTAAATCAAGTTCTAAAATATCGCCTTTATTTGCTTGATATACTTTGCAAGTTTTGATTTTTTGATTATCAAGCTTTGCCTCAAATTCAGCTCCACTTAAAACAAAATAATTCTCATCTAAAAATTCGTATTTTCCACCCTTTAAACAAAGCTCAATTCCTGCTTCATCTTGTTTGTTTCCAAGCAAGATATTTGCCATTCTTAAAGCATCTTCATCCATAGCTCCACTTCTTGCTATGCCAAATTTAGCAAATTTTTTTCTACCAAAGTCTTGCAAACTCGAATTTATAGACGCTTCAATGATTTTTATACTCATAAATTTCCTTTTGATAGACTTTTTTAGCAACTTGCTCTTGGATATCGAAAAATTCATCTTTTGAAATGGTTTTAAATTTTAAAAACATACCCGCTTTTAAAAGAGTGGGATTTTTTTCATCTTCTTTATCAAAAAATTCCAAAGGTGTTCTAGCAATGATTTGCCAACCCCCTGGGCTTGATATAGGATAAACTCCTGTTTGCTTATCAGCTATGCCTACACTTCCAGCTTCTATTTTTGCTCTAGGGCTTGAAAGGCGTGGGGTAAAAAGTCTTTCATCTAAACCTCCAAGATAAGGAAAACCTGCCATAAAACCTAGCATAAAAACAAGATAATAAGGTTTAGTGTGAAGAGATATAAGCTCTTCTTTTGAAATTTGATTGTGTTTGCACACAAATTCTAAATCCAGCCCAAATTCTTCATCATAACAAAGTGGAACTTCTATACAAAGACTTGAGTTTTGCTCCGTAAGTTTGATATCCTTTTTAATTTTTTCCAAAAAATCAAGCAAAGAATTTAAAGAAAGCACGCAAGGATTAAAGTATATCAACAAACTTGCATAAGTACTTACCAACTCATCAATACCATAAATTTCACCTTCTTTTAGGGCTTTTTGTATCCTTTGTTCTGTGCTTAAAACATAGGCATTGATTTGAGGTGAAATTTCTTGCTCAAAACGCAAAAGCAAAGCTTTACTTCCACTAAAATGCACACTAAACATTGCTAAAACTTATATAAAATTTTCCAAAGCACAAATTTGAATTTGCTCTTTTTTTAAATTTTCTTTGATTTTTTTAACAAATTCTAAAGTTTTTGCATTATCCCCATGAACACAAATACTATCGGCTTTTAAATCAATTTCTTTGCCATTTATGCTTGTAACTTTGCTTTCTTTTATCATTTTTATCACGCGTTTGATAGCTAAATTTTCATCGTGTATTAACGCCCCTTCTAATTTTCTTGAAACTAAAGTGCCATCATCATTATAGGCACGATCTGCAAAAACTTCATTAGCATATCTTAAACCCTTTTTCTTAGCTGCTTCATTCATAGCAGAATTACTAAGCCCTAGAAAAATAATATTTTCATCGAAACTCGCCACTGCCTCACAAAGTGCTAAGGCTAAATTTTCATCAATGGCTGCCATATTATAAAGCGCCCCATGGGCTTTAAAATGCTGTATTTTCATACCTTTTGCCTTAGCAAAGCCAAATAAAGCTCCTAGTTGATACAAGGCATAGTTTTTAGCCTCTTCAAAGCTTATTTGCATATTGCGTCTTCCAAAACCCAAAAGATCAGGATAAGATGGATGTGCTCCTATGCAAACACCATTTTGCTTGGCTAAATTTAAGGTTTCATCCATCACACAAGGATCACCCGCATGAAAGCCACAAGCGACATTTACTGAACTTACAAATTTTAAAATTTCTTCATCCATTCCCATTTTATAGGCGCCAAAACTTTCCCCTAAATCACTATTTAAATCCACTTTGAACATTATTTGACCTTGTATATTTAATTATTGATTTTATTATATCTAAAGAAGAATTTTAAATAAGCTAAAAGTTTTGAAAAATAAATAAAAAAGTTACAATAAGTAAAAAATGATATTTTAAGCAGGTTAAAACCTGCTTAATTTTTAGTCTTTTCTTGTTTTTGCATCAATTACAAATAAAGGTTTATTAAGAAGTTTAAAATCAGCAATGAAATTTAAAGTCTTATCACTTGTTACCCATTTGATAAATTTACTAGCTTCTGTATAATTTACATTTTTACAATGCTTAGGATTTGTCGCTATAACAGAATAAAAATTTTTAAGACTATCATCGCCTTCATTTACAATGACTAAGTTTGGTTTGCCTTTTTCATTGGCTTCATATTTGATATAAGTACCACGATCGGTTAAAATCACACCTTTTTTTTCTTCAGCGATTTTAATGCTTGCTAACATACCTTGTCCGCTTTGTTGATACCAGCTTTGCTTTTCAGGAACACCGCCAAGATTTTTCCAAAGGCTTTTTTCTTTATTGTCAGTGCCTGATTTATCGCCTCTTGAGATGAAAGTAAGCTTTTCATTTTTGATAAGTTCTAAGCTTTCTTTTAAATTTTTACCTTTAAATTTAGAAGCTAAAGATTTATCTGCGATGATGATAAAATCATTATACATCACAGGAGTTCTATCTACACCAAAGCCTTTTTTCATAAATTCTTTTTCAGCCTTTGGAGAATGCACAAAAAGCACATCAGCATTGCAATCTTCACCCATTTTTAAAGCCGCACCTGTTCCTACGGCAACCCATTTTAAGGTATTGCCACTTTCTTTTTCATAAAGAGGTTTTAGAGCATCTAAAAGTCCTGTATTGTCAGTGCTTGTTGTAGTTGCCATTTTAAGTTCTGCTGCACTTGCACTTAAAGCTAAAGCAAGGGCTAAAGAAATGATTTTTTTCATTTTTTTTCCTTATAAATTTACATAAAAAAATATTTTAGCATAATTATGCTAAAATTACTTATTTTAAAAAGGATATTTTTGGATTATATTTTTGATGGTTTTAAACAGGCTTTATTTTTACTTTTCAATGCTGATGAAAGCGTAATTTCAGCTATAAAAACTACACTTTTAAGCTCAAGTATTTCTATAGTTTTAGCTTTGCTTATAGGTTTTCCTTTGGGATTTATCTTAGGTTTTTTTGATTTTAAATTCAAATGCTTTATAAAACTTATCATAGATACTAGCCTTTCTTTTCCAACAGTTGCAGTAGGACTTATACTTTATGCACTGATTTCAAGTCGAGGACCTTTGGGAGAATTTGGACTACTTTTTACTATAAAGGCTTTAATTTTAGGGCAGTTTATCTTAGCGCTTCCTATAGTGATCGCACTTTTTTCAAATTTGATAGAAAATATGAATAAAAAACATTTTTTACTTATAAAATCTTTTCACCTAAGTCCTTTAAAACTTGTTTTAACGATGATTTATGAATTACGCTTTGCTTTGATTAGCGTCGTTGCACTAGCTTATGGACGCATTGTAGCAGAAGTAGGAGTAGCGATGATAGTAGGTGGAAATATCAAATACGATACTAGAACCATAACCACAGCTATTTCTCTTGAAACAAACAAAGGCGAATTTGCTAGCGGTATAGCTTTGGCTTTGGTTTTAATTCTCATTGCCTTTTGTTTAAATTTCATCACGCACAAACTCAAAAGAACATAAAATGATAGAAATTTCTAATCTTTTTTTCAACTATCAAAACAAAGAAGTTTTAAAAATCAAAAATTTAAAACTTGATACAAGTAAAATTAGCATCTTAATGGGAGCGAATGGAAGTGGAAAATCTACATTTTTAAGAATATTAAAATTTTTAGAAGGAGATTTTTCAAAAAATATTTCTTATTTTGGAAATTTTAAACCTAATAATAAACAAAAGCGTGAAATTTATTTGCTTTTTCCAGAGCCTATTTTGTTAAATCGTAGTGTAAGGGCAAATTTTTTATTTACCTTAAAAACTTATGGGATTAAAGAAGATATTGAAGAACGCATAAAAGAAAGTTTGATGTTTTTAAATTTAGATGAAAGTCTTTTAAGTAAACATCCTAATGAACTTTCATCAGGACAAAGTCAAAAAATAGCTTTTGCTATAGCTTTAAGCGTAAGAGCGAAGTATTATTTACTTGATGAACCAAGTGCTTTTTTGGATAAAAATACTACACTTTTATTTAAAAAAGCTATTCTTAAAATGCATGAAAATTTCAATACAGGTTTTTTAATCGCAAGTCATGATAAACATTTTTTAGATTCTTTGGCGCAAAAAAAACTTTATTTGCACAGTGGAGAAATTTTAGAATTTGAAAATACTAATGTTTTTGAACTAGAAAATCAAGGTGTGAAATTTTGTAATTTTATAGATTTTAGTAATTGTAAAAAATATAAAGATTTTAAAAAACCTCCAAGCAAAATTGCTATTGATCCTTATAAAATTTCTTTTTTTAATTCTAAAAATATTCCAAAAAATAATTATGATTTTATTTTAGAAAAATGTTATATTATAGCACTTAGAAGTAGGAAAAGTGATGTTTTTATAAGGGTAAGTTGTATGGATAAAATTTTAGAATTTGCCTTGGAAAAACAAGAATTTTTAAGATTCGATTTAAAATTATACGAAGAACTCAGTCTTTATTTTTGTGAAGATGCAATATGTTTCTTAAATTAACATACATTATAAATTTTAAATAAAATATTACAAATATTCCCATTTTTTATAAAATTTATCTTAATTATTTTTTAAATTTGTATTTAATACAAATAAACTCTTATATAATGTTTAAAAATAACCATAAAGGAGTTTTTATGCTTAATCAAAATAATCAAGAGCTTTTTAAGCCAAGTAAAGAATTTTCTCGTAATGCTCGTATAAAAAATTTATGTGAATACTATGATTTATGCGATGAAGCCAAGGAAGATTTTGAAGGTTTTTGGAAAAGACAATCACTTGAGAAGATCGAGTGGTTTTCGCCTTTTTCAAGAGTGTTAAATGAGGATAAAGCTCCATTTTATAAATGGTTTGAAGGTGGAACTTTAAATGTAAGTTATCAATGTCTTGATCGTCATATGAAAACAAGACGCAATAAAGCTGCTTTGATTTTTGAAGGTGAAATGGGGGATTATGAAGTTTATACTTATAGAAGATTATTGCATGAAACTTGCAAGGCGGCCAATTTGCTTAAAAAATTCGGAGTAAAAAAAGGCGATAGGGTTGTAATTTATATGCCTATGATTCCAGAAACAGCTATAGTAATGTTAGCTTGTGCAAGGATTGGGGCTATTCATAGTGTGGTATTTGGAGGGTTTTCTCCTGAAGCCTTAAGAGATAGAATTATAGATGCAGGAGCTAAACTTGTAGTAACGGCTGATGGTGCTTTTCGTCGTGGAAAACCTTATATGTTAAAACCTGCAGTAGATAAGGCTTTAAGTGAAGGGTGTGAAAGTGTAGAAAAAGTACTTATAGTTATACGCAATAATGAGCCTATAGAATATATTAAAGGAAGGGACTATGTTTATAACGAACTTGTGAAAAATGAATCTTATAAGTGTGAACCTGAAATCATGGATAGCGAGGATTTGTTGTTTTTGCTTTACACTTCAGGATCAACGGGCAAGCCAAAAGGAGTTATGCATGCAAGTGCAGGATATATACTTTGGGCACAAATGACTATGGAATGGGTTTTTGATATTAAAGATTATGATAATTATTGGTGTAGTGCTGATGTGGGTTGGATTACAGGACATACTTATGTAGTTTATGGGCCTTTAGCATGTGGAGCAACGACTATAATGCATGAAGGAACTCCTACTTATCCAAATTCTGGGCGTTGGTGGAGAATGATAGAAGAGTATCAAATAAGCAAATTCTACACTTCGCCAACTGCTATAAGAATGCTTCATGCTGATGCACCTGATGAGCCAAGAAAATATGATTTAAGTACGCTTGAAGTGCTTGGAACGGTTGGAGAGCCTATCAATCCTAGTGCTTGGAAGTGGTTTTATGATGAAATAGGGGGAACTAAAAGTCCTATAGTCGATACTTGGTGGCAAACAGAAACAGGTGGGCATATGATCACGCCTTTACCAGGCGCTACTCCTTTAAAACCAGGTTGTGCTACCTTGCCTTTGCCAGGAATTTTTGCAGAAGTTATTGATGAAGAAGGCAATAAAAAAGATGAAGGTGAAGATGGATTGCTTTGTATAACCAAACCTTGGCCTTCGATGATTCGTGGAATTTGGGGTAATGATGAACGCTATATAGAAAGTTATTTTTCTCAAGCTAGAAAAGATGGAAAAGCTGTATATTTTAGTGGCGATGGTGCTTTTTATGATAAAAATGGTTATATTACCATCACAGGAAGAACAGATGATGTGGTTAATGTTGCAGGACATCGTATAGGAACGGCTGAAATTGAAAGCGCTATTGCTAAACATCCAAGTGTAGCAGAATCAGCTGTAGTGAGTATTTTGGATGCGATTAAGGGCGAGTCACTGTTTGCTTTTGTGGTTTTAAGTCCTACATCCAGTTGTGATCTTGGCGGAGCTATAGAAACTTTAAAAGAACTTAATGACATTTTAAGAGTAGAGATAGGACCTATAGCTAAAATAGAAAAAATTCTTTATACTCCAGGTTTGCCAAAAACTAGAAGTGGTAAAATAATGAGAAGAATTTTAAGAACTATAGCAAGAGGTGAAGAAATCAAACAGGATATTTCAACGCTCGAAGATTCTGGAGTAGTAGAAACCATTGTTAAATTAGCTAAGGCAGAGTTTGAATAACAAGGCAAAAAGAACTTTGCCTTGTTCATAAAAATTCATAAAAATAAGCTATAATGATAAAAAAATAAAAGGAAATTTTTATGCTTCAAACTTGTATTTTCCCTGCGGCAGGTTATGGGACAAGATTTTTACCTGCAACAAAAACTTTACCTAAAGAGATGTTACCTATCTTAACCAAACCTTTGATCCATTATGGGGTTGATGAAGCTTTGGAAGCAGGAATGGAAAATATGGGCTTTGTCACAGGGCGTGGAAAAAGAGCTTTGGAGGATTATTTTGATATTTCTTATGAACTTGAGCATCAAATTTCAGGTACAAAAAAAGAATACTTACTTGATGAAATTCGCTCTTTGATCAATCGTTGCACCTTTACTTTTACAAGACAAAATCAAATGAAAGGCTTAGGTGATGCGGTTTTAAAAGGTAAGCCTTTAGTTGGCGATGAAGCTTTTGGCGTAATTTTGGCTGATGATTTGTGTGTTAATGAAGAAGGCTTAAATGTTATGGCTCAAATGGTAAAAATTTATGAAAAATATCGCTGCACCATCATAGCTGTGATGGAAGTACCAAAAGAACAAGTTTCAAACTATGGAGTAATTTCTGGAAATTTTGTAGAAGAAAATCTTATTATGGTTAATTCTATGATAGAAAAACCAAGTCCTGATGAAGCTCCAAGTAATCTTGCTATCATAGGAAGATATATTTTAACTCCTGATATTTTTGGAATTTTAGAAAATACTAAAGCAGGAAAAAATGGCGAAGTCCAACTTACCGACGCGCTTTTAACTCAAGCAACCAATGGTATGGTTTTAGCTTATAAATTTCAAGGGAAACGCTTTGATTGTGGAAGCGTAGAAGGCTTTGTAGAGGCGACAAATTATTTTTACGAGAAAAGTAAATGTTAAACAATATACTTTTTTTTAAGCAAAGTGAAATTCACACTATAAGTTCTTATGCAAATCGTATTAATGATGAGGTAAAAAGTGGAGATGTAGGGTATTATCATCTTATTGACACAAGTTTGAATTTAATCGATGAGAGCTTGAAATTTATTCAAGATAAAGAATATGTAAAAAATATCGTTTTAGTGGGAATGGGAGGTTCAAGTTGCGGTGTAAAAGCCTTGCGCGATATGCTTTTTAATGAAAAAAGTAACCAAAGAGAGCTTTTTATACTCGATAACACAAGCTCACATTCTTTTAATAAGACTTTGGAAAAAATCAAGCTTGAAGAAAGTTTGTTTTTAATCATCAGTAAAACAGGTAGCACTATAGAAGTCGTATCACTTTTTAAACTTCTTATTGAACATTTTAAACTTGATATGCAAGAATTAAAAAAATACTTTGTTTTTATTACTGATAAGGATTCAAAACTTCATAAAGAAGGTGAAAATTTAGCTATTAAATGCTTTTTTATCCCTGCAAATGTAGGAGGTCGTTTTAGCATACTTTCAGCCGTGGGTATAGTTCCACTTTGTTTTTGTGGCTATAATGCCAAAGCTCTTTTAGAAGGAGCTAAAGCTTGTTTTGAAGATTTTTTTACTCGCAAAAAAGATGAAATTTTACAAAAAGCCTATCATTATTGCACACACAAAAATGCCAATATCAATGTGCTTTTTTCATATAGTGATGCTTTTAAAGGCTTTAATGAATGGTATATCCAGCTTATTGCTGAAAGTTTAGGTAAAAAGCAAGGCTATAAACGCATAGGTTTAACTCCTATTGCACTCATTGGAGCAAGAGATCAGCATAGTTTTTTACAACTCATCATGGATGGACCTAAAAATAAAACTGTAACTTTTTTAAAAATCAAAGACGCTCAAAAAGCACCTATTATCCCTGATATTCATTTTAAATTTTTAGATTCTTTAAGTAATAAAGTCAATCTTCACGAACTTTTAAACGCTCAATGTGATGCAACTATGCACGCTTTAATCGCTGAAAATTTGAGTGTTGATGTGATAGAACTTGAAAAACTTGACGCTTGGCATGCGGGATATTTGATGTATTATTATGAACTTTTTACTTCAACTTGCGGTGTTATGCTAGGGATTAACACCTATGATCAACCTGGTGTGGAAGTTGGAAAGTTGATCTTAAAAAATATATTAAATTCTTAATCAAAATTCATTAAAAAAGAGTATAATGATTTTAAGTTAAAATTATAATAAAAATTTTTAATTAATAATAATAATTATTATTTAAGAATTTTATGTTATAATTTTAAAAATTAAAAAAAGGAGTCAATCATGTCAGTTACAAAACAATTATTACAAATGCAAGCAGATGCTCATCATCTATGGGTTAAATTTCATAATTATCACTGGAATGTAAAAGGTTTGCAATTTTTTTCTATACACGAATACACAGAAAAAGCTTATGAAGAAATGGCAGAACTTTTTGATAGTTGTGCTGAAAGAGTTTTACAACTTGGCGAAAAAGCTATCACTTGCCAAAAAGTTTTAATGGAAAATGCAAAAAGTCCAAAAGTTGCAAAAGATTGCTTTACTCCGCTTGAAGTCATAGAACTGATCAAACAAGATTATGAATATCTTTTAGCAGAATTTAAAAAACTCAATGAAGCAGCAGAAAAAGAAAGTGATACCACAACAGCTGCTTTTGCGCAAGAAAATATCGCAAAATATGAAAAAAGTCTTTGGATGATAGGCGCTACTTTACAGGGTGCTTGCAAAATGTAATTTAAGGGGCTTTATGCCCCAATTATACAAACTAGGTTATAATATCCTTTTTTAAAGGATAAAATTGAAAGTACTTAATTTTTTTTATGAAAACCACCCTAAATTTGAAGTAAGTTATGAAAGAAAAAATCAAATTTCAAAACCAAATATTATCATAAAAGGCCCACGATTTTGTGGTAAAAAAACACTTATTTTTAATTTTTTATCTCAATTTAAAGCAAGTGAAATTTTGTTTTTAGATTTATATGATACACGCTTTGAAAAACAAAGTTTAGAAAGACTTGCTGATTTTCTGAATGAAAATTTACAAATTAAAATTCTTTGCCTTTATAATTTGGATTTTATCCCTAATTTAGAAAAAATTAAAATTCCTATCATCTTAAGTACAAATATAAAAGATTTAAATATAAATGGGTTTGAAGAGCTTGAACTTGATTATTTTGATTTTGAAGAATTTATTAGTGTAAGTAAGAAAAATTTACCTATAAATAATTTAGTGGGTCTTTTTTTGCAAAGTGGACGCAGTAAATTTGGAGAAAAAAACATACTTCTAAGACAAAGCTTCACTCTTTTAGAATTAGAAATTTTAAAGTATTTAGCTTTAAATTTGGGTCAGCAAATCAGTATTTCTAAGATATTTATAGAACTCAAAAAAAGATTAAAAACTTCAAAAGATAGTGTTTATCAAGCTATAAAAAAATTAGAAAATACTTATGTGATCTATACTTTAAAACATGATGAAAAAAAACTTCAAAAGATTTATTTTAAAGATTTTGGCCTAAGAAATAATCTTTGTATTTCAAAGGATTTTTCACATTTATTTGAAAATTTAGTTTTAAGTGAGTTGTTTAAATTTAAAGAAGAATTTTTTTATAACAAATACTTTAACTTTTATAGCCAAATATCTAAAATTGCTTATATTTCAAGTCCAACTTTAGATATTGATTTGATCAAGCTACGTGCTAAGAAAATTTTACCAAAGGCTTTAGAACTTGGAATTTTTCATGTGATTTTTATCACTCTTTCAAGCGAGGATAATTTTTTTGAGCAAGGGGTTAAATTTGAAGTCATATCTTTTGATAAATTTTCACTTGGATTTTAGGTGTTGTTTGAGTTTGTATCGTATTTTTCAAGGTTGTATCGTTTGATGATTTTTGTAATAAGATTGATATAATATCCCTTGCGTTCAGAATAAGAATCTAAAGTTTTAATGGCCTCTAGCCCTGTTATCTCTTTGCCTTCGCTTTCAAATTTAGCTCTTGCATCGCGAAACTTTTCATAAGCAAAATGACGATTTAAATTTAAAACATAAGAGTCAACACTATCTTGCAGACTATCAAAAATTTTAATTTTGTGTTTTTTATCTGGATGTCTTAAATCAGGAATTAAACCTTTCTCACCCCAAGTCCATTCTCCAAAAAGATTGTTTGCTTCTCTTGCGAAGCGACTGGTACCTGTAGCACTTTCAACTAAAGCTTGGGCTATACCCATGGATTTTGGAATTTTTTGAATACGTTTTTTATATTCTGCAAAATCATAAAGATTTTCAATGCGATATTTGTTTTTTATTGTGATAAGTTTTTCAAGATTTATTTGGTTTGAAGTCCTAAAGCCTGTTTTGTAAGCATCTTTAAAAAAGGCTTCGATAAAGGCTCTTTCTTGTTCAATTTTTTTAAAGCTTTGATCAAACATTTCATTCATTTTTATAAAAAAAATTTGTCTTTTTTGATCTATATCAAGTTTGTAATATTCCTCTCCAAATCCACTCTTTAGATCATCAGCAAAAAGTGGGATTAGAAAAAGACTAAGAAAAATTATAATTGGCTTCAAAACAATACTTTACCTTTCCTTCAAAAAACAATTCTTCATTTTTATATGCAAACCCTACCTCTTCACCACTTTTAGGAGTTATTTTAACTTTATTTTGTACTTTTTTATTTAAAAATGCCAGATAAAAACAAGCCCCCATTCCTGTGCCACAAGCTAAGGTTTCATCTTCAACTCCGCGTTCATAGGTGCGAACTTTTAAATGATTTTCATCTAAAATTTTTACAAAATTAACATTGGCATTATATTTTTGTCTCATTTTTTGACAAAGCATTGTATCAAATTCATCTAAATTTTGACAAAAATGTACTAGATGTGGAACTCCAGTGTTGCAAAGTTGCCAAGTTTTTCCTAATTCTTCAAAAGTATTTTGCACGCTTTTTATTTTGCCTAAAGATACTTCAACTTTATCTTGATTTACCTTTGCTTTTATTACTCCTGCACCAGTTAAAAAACTCATGTTAGGATTTATTTTGTTAATATGATGTGCAAAATGTGCCGCAGCCCTTGAGCCATTGCCACACATAGCAGCCCTTGAGCCATCGTTATTATAAAATTCCCATTCAAAGTCGTATTTTTCATGAGGTAATATCACGATAAAGCCATCCGCACCTATACCCTCATAACGATTACAAAGTTCTTTAGCTAAAGCACTTCTATCTTCTTTTCTATCAGCATTTGTTATGACAAAATCATTCCCACTTGCACAATATTTATAAAATTTCACATTTTTCCTTTAGAAATTTCTTGTATTACTTTAACACATTCTTGCCTAAAATCGGCATAAGAATTAGTATTTTTAATGATAAAATCTGCTTTTTTAAGTTTTTCTTCAATATCTATTTGAGAATCAAGTCTTGCTTTTGCAGCTTCTAAGCTGAGCTTATCTCTTTGCATGATTCTTTTAAGGCTTAATTCTTTAGGTGTGTAAATTACAATGACTTTGCCTAAATTTTCATAAGCACCGCTTTCAAAAAAAAGAGGAATTTCTACAAAAAAAGCTTTATTTTCCTTATCTAGAATTTGCATTTGTTCTAAAATTTTAGCTCGAATTTTAGGATGAGTGAAATTTTCTAAGATTTTTTTAGCTTCTTTGTTGTTAAAAACAATTTCTCCAAGGATTTTTCTATCGATTTTCTTTTCTTTTGTGAGTAAATTTTTTAAACTAAAGGGAGAAAAAATCTTTTCAAGCTCTAAAGCATTTTCATCTAAAATTTCATGAGCGATTTTATCTGCACTAATGCTTTTAAAGCCTAAAGAATTCGCTATTTCTATAAAGGTGCTTTTACCACAAGCAATTGAAGCGGTTACAAAAAAAGCATTTTTCATCTTATGCCTTATTAAAACTTTTTTCGTTAAAATACCTTTTTAGTTCTTAAAGGAAAATAAATGAAAATTTCATATGAAGATGCAGGCGTAAGTATAGATAATGGAAATGCCTTTGTAGAGGCTATAAAACCTTTGGTTAAAGAAACTTTTAATGATAATGTTGTAGGCGGAATTGGTTCTTTTGCTGGTGCTTTTAGAATGCCAAGTGGTTTTAAAAAGCCTGTGATTTTAGGTGCAACAGATGGGGTTGGTACCAAGCTTCGCTTGGCAATTGATGCTAAAAAATATGATACTATAGGGCAAGATTTAGTAGCAATGTGTGTGAATGATTTGATTTGTAATTTTGCTACACCTTTGTTTTTCCTAGATTATTATGCTACAGCCAAGCTCGAAGTAGAAGTAGCAAAGGCTGTTGTATCAGGCATTGCCAAGGGATGTAAGATGGCAAATTGTGCATTAATCGGCGGAGAAACTGCTGAAATGCCTGGAATGTATGCAAAAGATGATTTTGATCTTGCGGGTTTTGCAGTGGGTATGGCTGAAGAAGATGAGATTGATAGAAGTAAATTTGTTAAAAATGGTGATATTTTGTTGGCACTTCCTAGTTCAGGACTTCATTCAAATGGTTATTCTTTAGCTAGAAAAGTACTTTTTGAAAGTTTAAAATTAAAATTTGATGACAAGATAGAGGGTAAAAATTTAATCGATATTTTATTAGAACCTACAAGGATTTATGTGCGTGATTTTCTTACACTAAAGCCTTATATCAGTGCTCTAGCTCATATTACAGGGGGTGGTTTAGTAGAAAATTTACCACGCGTTTTACCTCGTGGTATGGGTGCAACTATACGCAAACATCATCTTAAAACTCCTGAAATTTTTTATACTATAGGACAGGCTGTAGAAGAAAGCGAAATGTATAGAAGCTTTAACATGGGAGTGGGTTTAGTAATGGTTGTAGATCCTTCTAATGTAAGTAAGGTTTTAGAAAATTCAGATGCCTTTATTATCGGCGAAATTTGCATTAATGAAGGTATTGTTTTAGAATGAAAATAAAGCGTCAATACGCTTTATTTTTGTAGTTCTTATTTTTTATACTAGGAAAAGGCAATGCTATAAACTTTCATATCACTTTGGTTAAAATTTAACTATAGGTATTTTTTATTTAAAATTCCACTCTTTTTATATTATGATTATAAGTAAATTATCATCACTATTTAAAAGATAATCATGGTAAATTTTAATGTTTAATATTTGGATATAGACTCCATTGGTCAGACATTTGCAGAAAATGATGAATTAAAAAATTATGTAGGATTTTACAAAAGCTGAAAAACTTAAAAGTAGGATAATTTCTAATCTTTTTTGATTTTTGTGTTTTTATGTATTTGTATTGTACAGATAATGTGAGAATATATTATGATTTTAAGTTTAAGGTAAAAAAGGTATAATAAAAATTTTTATTTTTAATTACTTTGAATATATTTTTGGAGTTTTTGTGGATAAGCAGGTTATGATAAATAGGTCCGGTTTAAAAAGCATAGTAATTCAAGGTTTGTTTGAAAAATATGATTATAAAATTAATTTTGAAAATGGTGTCAAAATATTATTATCAGAAAATGGATATGGTAAAACAACTGTTTTAAATATTATTAATTCTATTTTAGAACGTAATGTTAACTACTTGGCTGATTTAGATTTTAAAAGTGTTGATTTGGCGATTAATGATAAAACATATCATATTAGTAAAATATTAAATAAAGATGATGCTAGTATGATAGAAGAATATTTAAAACACTTAGATGGTATGTATGATGTTGGATTTTTTTTAAAAGAAATTAAGCAAAGAAAGATAAATATAAAAAAACTTAAATATTTAATATATAATAGAACAGAGCAAAATCGTAGAATTTATCCTAGAAGATTGATTGATTATGTTGATAAAATAAATGACATTGTGGCAGATTATTTATATAAACAAATAGAGAAAATAGAAAAAATAAATTTTAAAGTTTTATTTTACCCTACTTACAGGCGTGTAGAGGCTGCTTTAGAGGAAGTTGTAGATTCTGATTTTTTTGATGAAGAACATAGATTTTTAACTAGAAGGAATTTGCGTTATAGGAATAGTTATAGAAGAATTGAATTTGGAATGGATGATGTTAAACATATTATTCAGAACAAGCTTAATGAAATAAAAAATGAAGCGAATGAATTATATGTTAATATGAGCAGTGAAATTATTAATGATTTGATAGATGATAAAGTAAAATGTGATAAAAAAGATATTGATATTGATAAAGTAAAGATAGTTATCAAGAGAATTGGTGAAAGCAGAATTAAGCATTATGATAAATTGGAAAACATAATCAATACGCAGGACAAAAAGAATGAATTTCTTACTTATTATTTAGACAAATTATCTGGTATTTATGATAAGCAAAAGGCGTTAGATTTAAGATTGAGTAATTTTGAGAAAGTATGTAATAAATATTTAATTAAAAAACAGATTCAATATGATGATACCTTGCTTTCGATGAAAGTTTTAGATGATGAGAGGGAAATAGATTTTGATAGTTTATCATCCGGTGAAAAGCAAATTATTTCTATATTTGCTAAGGTATATTTAGATATGGATGCTAAATGTATTTTTATTATAGATGAGCCAGAGCTTTCCCTTTCAGTTGAGTGGCAAAGGACTTTTTTACAAGATATTTATGAATCAAACAATATAGAGTTACTGTTAGCAACCACTCATTCTCCTTTTATTTATGATAATATTTTTGAAGATTATATTGTTGATTTGGAAAAATATAGAGTGAATAATGGATAAAAAAAATAAAAATGTAATTTTTCAAGATATTATTGCAAGTAAGAGCAAAGTCGATATTTTTGTTTTATTAGAGGGTGATGATGATATAAAGTATTATGGACCAATAATAGATAATAGATTGGGTGACAATAAAAAGATAAGGTATTATACTTGTAAAGGTAAGAGTGAAGTATTGTTATTATTAAAAAGAATACAAGAATCTACAAAGTTAGATTTAAGTAAAAAGATTATGTCGTTTATAGATAGAGATTTTGACTTTGAGCAAAATTTAGAGCATACATATATAACAGAGTCATATTCCATAGAAAATTATTATTTTTCTAATGAAGCCATTAATAAAACAATGAAATATTTATTAAAAGTGGATGATTTGGAGCTTAACAATAAAGATGTAAAAAATGAAGTAGATAAAATCATAAAAGAACGAGATGAGAAATTGGAAGATATTGTTTTTGTAAATGCGATATATTGTTTACAAAAGACAAAATCATTGGAGTGTGGTATTCAACCTAAGCTAAATAAAATTAAAGAATATGATGCAATAATTAAAATCGATCAGGATAAAATCAAAGATTATATAGAAGATTATATAGAGGTGAGTAAAGATGAGATAGATTTGCAAATTGAATATATGAAGAAAAATTTGGTATATGAAACTAGAGGAAAATATATATTTTCTTTAATGAAAAAGAAATATAGAATTTTTTGTGATAAATTTAATAAAGAGAAAAAACGACCTAGTTCAATAGATATTTCACTGTTAAATAATATTATTGTATCATTTGCAGCTTGTGCAGACAAACCAAAGGATCTCATAAATTATATTGATAAATATAGATAACTATTAATATATGTTTATACTAATATAGTTTTTTTAATTTGAGAATTTATTTTTAAATCTAACAAGTGAATTATGCAAATAAATTTTTTATCATGTGTGAAATAAATTTCATTATTATGGGTGGAGTAAAGATGAAAAAAGGCAATCTAAATTTATTTAATTTATCAATAAAATAAAAAAATAGAAAAATTATTATCATAATATCGATATATTAAGTACTGTATATTAAATCAAAATAAATTAGTAAAATTTTAATTAAAATTAATAATTTAGATAAGAGTATGGATTTTAAATAATTACGAATAGTATTTTATAATTTTTAAAGTATTATCGGGAGTTGTTACAAGAATATTGCCATTTTCTATAAATGTATATGTCAATAAATTAATATTATTCTAAGGTTTATAGATAAGATTAATTACATATTATATTTTTAAATAAAATAATTATAGTTGTTTAAAAAAGTAATTTTTATTACAAGAATTTAAAAAAGAGAAATCATCCCCGCCCTTTTAAGGCATAAAGATAATATCCACTAAACTTTCATTTTCTAACATTTCACATTCTTTTAGTACTACCATAAGGGCAGCTTTATTGTTAAGATTATTTATAATCGCACTAGAGCCTTCTTTCTTGCCTTCAAGATTGGCTAAAATGCGTCCATTTTTAAATTCCACATTACAAGCGACAAATTCCAAATAAGGTGTTTTTTTCTTGTAGCTTCCTTGTAAAAAGGCTTTGCAAATATAGTCTTTAGGCTGAAGTAACCAAGAGTTTAAAATTTCTCTTGCGTAAAGATTAAACATTACCATAGCCGAGTAAGGAAAACCTGGTAAGGCGATGATGAATTTTTCATTAGCCTTGGCTATTTTGATATGTCTACCTGGTTTTATGTCGGCTTTATCGATGATGATTTCGTATTCTTTGATGGCTTTTTTTAAAAAGTCAAAATCCCCCATAGAAACCCCGCCCGTTGTAACTAAAATATCACAACTTTGCAAAGCACTTTCAAGGGTAGAAAAAGTGGCTTTTTCATCATCTTTTAAAAGAGGAAAAACCCTTGTATCGCAATTTAGATTTTTAGCTAAATTAGCTATGGCGATATGATTTGAAGAGCGGATTTGAGCAGGATTTTCCAAGGCTTCTCCTAGATCTTTTATCTCACTTCCACTACTTAAAACCCCTACAATAGGCTTTATAAACACACTAATGTGAAAAAATCCAAGTTCAGCCAAAAGAGCTATCTCGCTATAATTTAACTTTGTGCCTTTTTTGAGTAAAATTTCATCTTTTTTATAGTTTTCTCCTACCGCACGCACGGCAAAAGCTTGGGGAACTTTTTTTTCTATAAAAAGAGTATCATTTTCTACGCGTACATTTTCAACAGGGACTAAAGTATCGCTTCCCTCGCTCATGAGTGAGCCCGTAAAGGTTTTTACACAAGTGCCATTTTGCACGCTAAATTGTGGCATAGTGCCTGCAGGTGTGAGGCCTAAAATTTTTAAAGGCTTATCTTGATCTTCAAATTTGATCGCATAACCATCCATAGCCGAGGTTGGAAATTCAGGCTGATTTTTAGGGGCTTTTATGTCTTGAGCTAAAATGCGTCCTAAACACTCTGTAAGGGCTATTTTTTCAATCTTTTCATAGGTTTTAATATGAGAGTGTAAAATTTTTAAACTTTCTTCATAAGACATTAACATTTTTTATCCTTTTAAAAGTCCTGCACCGCAAAGTTTGGTTGATCTTTCTTTAGCATAAATTCTTTCTTTGTTTATCACATCATACTTCCAAATAGGTGCGCTTGCTTTAAAATCTTCAACAAATTCATTAAGAAGTTTAAGTCCTAATTTTCTTTGTTTGCTTAAAATTCCTGCAAAATAAGAGCTTTCATGAACCGCCACATCGCCTATAGAGTGAGCAAAAAGCAAGCTAATACCATCAAAATCTACTCTTTTTTGCCACTCATCAAACCATTTTTTTAAAAGCGGTTCATAAATATCAAAACTAAGTGCCTCAATGCCTCCTTCTTCACGCACAATACCACAAAAAGTCAGCAAAGCACCGCAGTTTTTATCCTTGGCAAATTCATACCATTGGCTATAAATTTTAGGAATATCTAAAGAACCTTGATAAAGTGTAAAATGTTCCATTTAACCCCCACAAACTGGCGGTAAAAGTGCTATTTTATCACCATCTTTTAACTTAGTGTTTTCATCAAAAATGATTTCATCGTTTAAAGATACGGCACAAAGTTCTAGCCATTCTTTTAAACTCTCATCTTTTTGCAAAATTTCTTTTAATTCTTTTAAATTTTTTACCTCAAGCTCTAAATTTTCTTTATTTATGGGGCCTAAAAATTCCACTTTTACCATTTTATTCCTTTACTTCTAAATTTCCCATCATTCCTAAATCTTCATGTTCTAAAATATGGCAATGATACATTCTAAGTCCTTTAAAATCTTGTTTCATTCTAAGTCTTAATTCTTCATTAGGACGCACATTTATAGTATCTCTTAAGGCTCTAAATTCGGCTTTTTGAACTTTGCCATTGAGTTTTGATGAGATGAGTTCAAATTGCGTGCCATGTATATGGAAAGGATGATCCATGTGAGATTTATTTATCACTATCCAGTCTTCAACTACTCCAAGTTTGGAGCTTAAATCAATGCGTTTTAAATCATAGCTTTTGCCATTGATTAAAAACATAGACGCAAGAGCGATTTTTAATTCGCTTTCACTTTTTCCCATCATACCATGCATTTGCATATGATCTTCACTCATGATTATTTCTTTAAATTCCTTAGGTTCTTCTGAAGGTTTGAAAATTTTTAAATTTTTTGGAAGTTCTACATTTTCTTTTTTTAGGTTAATATTGGCTAGAAATAGGGTATTAGGTTCTTCTTTTACCATCATTTTATCCCTATCATAATAAGCACTTTCTAGCTTAAAATTCCCATCTTTTGGAGCGTCGATTAAAACTTCTACGCGAGAAGCAGGACTTAAGAAAAGTTCTTCTTTATAAATAGCTTTTTCTATAAGTCCACCATCAGTACCAACAAGTATAAACTTAGCTCCTTGTATGCGTAAATTTAAATATCTTGCCGCAGTAGCATTATAAATGCGTATGCGTTCGTTTGTGGCGAGTTTGATTTTAGGTTTAAATTGTCCATTAATGAGTACAAATTCTCCTTCTCTACCATTTAGCCAATCATTTAGGTTGTTGTTTGGAATTTGAGCGTTTTCATCAAGACGCAAATCGCTAATCATCAAATCTTTTTCTTTTAAATGACTTAAAGCATCTTTTTTTGCTTTGATCACAAAAGCCCCTGCTAAACCCATAAAAACTTGTTTAGAAGTGGTATAATGAGGGTGTGGATGATACCAGTAAGTTCCTGCGCTATCTTGAGGAATTTCAAAACGATATATTCTTTCTTCTCCTGCTAAGATAGGATCATGTGGGCTTCCATCTTGATCAGGTGGCACAGGAATGCCATGCCAATGCATAGTTGTAGCTTCCTTGAGTTTGTTTTTGACTAAAATTTCAAGTTTATCTCCTTCAAAAACTTCTATTTTTGGAGCAGGCACGAGGCCATTGTAAGTATAAAATAAGGTTTTTTTACCTTTGATAAGCTCTATATGATTTTCTTTGATTTCTAGGGTAGCACGAAAAATATTTTTTTCTTTACTTTCATTTTTGAGTAAAGGCAAGGCTTTTAAAATTTCTCCTTGGGGGAATTGTTTTGGATCTAAAAGTTTTAAATTTTTTGGAGCAAAGTTTATAAAAGAAGTATCTAAGTCATGATTTATAGAATGATTTTTATGCATGGAGTGCATATCGTGCATAGGATTTGCATAGGCTACACCCATACTTGCTAGAGTAAGTGCATTAAATTTTAAAAAATTTCTTCTATTCATTAGTTTTTCCTTTTACTTGATTTTTTGTATTATAGTCATTATTTTTTTAGTTTTAGTAAATATTTATTTTGAAAATTTGGTTTAATTTTGTTATGATTTTAGCAATTTAATCAAGGAAAAATAATGTTTTATGAAAAAATTCAAACTCCAGCTTATATTTTAGAAGAAGATAAGTTAAGAAAAAATTGTGAGCTTTTAGCGAGTGTTGGCGAAAAGAGTGGTGCTAAAGTGCTTTTAGCTTTAAAAGGTTTTGCTTTTTCAGGAGCGATGAAAATTGTTGGAGAATACCTAAAAGGTTGTACTTGTAGCGGACTTTGGGAAGCAAAATTTGCTAAAGAATACATGGATAAAGAAATTCATACTTATTCACCTGCTTTTAAAGAAGATGAAATAGGTGAAATAGCCAGTTTATCTCATCATATAGTGTTTAATTCTTTAGCTCAATTTCATAAATTTCAAGCTAAAACACAAAAAAAATCCTTAGGTCTTCGTTGTAATGTTGAATTTTCTCTAGCCCCAAAAGAACTTTACAATCCTTGTGGAAGATACTCAAGACTTGGAATTCGTGCTAAAGATTTTGAAAATGTGGATTTAAATGCTATAGAAGGACTTCATTTTCACGCACTTTGTGAAGAAAGTGCTGACGCTTTAGAAGCTGTTTTAAAGGTCTTTGAAGAGAAATTTGGTAAATGGATAGGGCAAATGAAATGGGTGAATTTTGGAGGAGGACATCACATCACCAAAAAAGGCTATGATGTTGAAAAACTTATTGCTTTGTGTAAAAATTTCAGTGATAAATACGGTGTGCAAGTTTATCTTGAACCAGGCGAAGCGGTGGGTTGGCAAACAGGAAATTTGGTGGCTAGTGTAGTAGATATCATAGAAAATGAAAAACAAATTGCTATTTTAGATACTTCAAGCGAAGCACATATGCCAGATACTATCATCATGCCTTATACAAGTGAAGTTTTAAATGCTAGAATTTTAGCCACAAGAGAAAATGAAAAAATTTCAGACTTAAAAGAAAACGAATTTGCCTATTTACTTACTGGAAATACTTGTTTAGCGGGTGATGTAATGGGAGAATACGCCTTTGATAAAAAGCTTAAAATCGGCGATAAAATTGTTTTTTTAGATCAAATTCATTACACCATTGTGAAAAACACAACTTTTAATGGTGTAAGACTTCCAAATCTCATGCTTTTAAATGCAAAAAATGAACTTCAAATGATAAGAGAATTTTCTTATAAGGATTATTCTTTAAGAAATTAGTATTATTTATAATTTGCATAAAATATTAATTTTACTCGGAAGAGAATCAAAGATATAAATTTTATGCAAAGTATTTTATTTTTTCAAATATAAAATCAACTCAAATATCTAATTTTCAATACTTTGGTATGATTTTTTAAGATTTTAAATCCTTGTGGAATTTTATTGAAATTCAGTGATTTTTAAATCAAATAGTATTAAGATAAATCGATTTAAAAATCGGCTTTAAAATGAATATTAGGTATATTTTGCATAATATTCATTCAAGCAAAATTTAAAGCTATTTTTGAAAATTTTGAATGCATGGGGGCTTTAATGGATTTGGAAAAATTAAGATTAGCTAGAAGTCTTTATTATCAATGTCTAGGAGAGCTTTTTGTTTTTTCATTTTCTGAAGAAAGATTGTCAAAATTACAAGAGTATTTAAAGACAATGCAAGAATGTTTATTTGATGAAAATTTAAAATCAAATTTTGATATCTTGCTTAAGCATTTAGATGATGAAAATTCTATACAAGCATTTTTTAAAGAATACGATTTGCTTTTTTTAAGTCTTAAAAACAGCATTCCAACGACTTTTTCTTACATAGAAGAAGGTTTTGAAAATTCAAATCCTTTACTTTGTGTGCGTCAAATTTTAGTCAAAAGTAAAATAAGACGCAATGAAAAATTTTTTAAAGAAAGTGAAGATAGTGTTGGATTTTGTTTATTGTTGATGAGTGAATTTTTAAGGCAAAATGAAGATGATTTAGCCAAAGAGCTTTTTGAAAAAGTGATCAATAAAAGCATTGATGAGTTTTTAGGCGATGTTTTCATGAATAAAAATGCGAATTTATATAAGGAAATTGCAAGTATTGCATCGGCTTTTATGGAATTTGAAAGACTTTGCTTTGAAGTGGAAAAACCTGCAAAAATAAATTCTAAAAAAGTGCAAAACGATCTATCGCGTTCAGAATTTTTAAGAAGAGAAGCAAATAAACAAAGGAGGACTCGTGAAAAATCGCAGGGAATTTCTTAAAAAATCCGCTTTTGCCTTAGGGGCTGCTGGAGTGCTTGGTAGCACGACTTTAGCTCTAGCTAAAGATGAAGAAAGAAAAGATTTGGTTAAAGGTAAAAGTAAGAAAAAAGAAGTGCTTTTTCAAAGAAGTGCTAATTGGGAAAAATATTATATAAAGGCTGAGTAATGTCAAGTGTAGGTGAAAATATCAAGCTTACGCGTCGTTCTTTTCTTAAAATGGCAGCACTTTCAAGCCTAGCAACACCGTTGCTTGCTAGAAGTGAAACTTTAAGAGAAGCGAGTGCTGATGAGCTTAAAGAAGCGTATGAAGGTAGTAAAAAAGTAAAAACAGTTTGTACAGCCTGTTCTGTAGGCTGTGGGATTATTGCAGAAGTGCAAAATGGTGTTTGGGTGCGTCAAGAAATTGCTCAAGATCATCCTGTGAGTTCAGGTGGACATTGCTGCAAGGGATCTGATATGATCGATATGGTGCGTTCACATGTGCGTTTAAAATATCCTATGAAAAAAGAAAATGGAGAATGGAAACGCATAAGTTATGAGCAAGCTTTAAGTGAGATTGGAGAAAAACTAGCTGCTTATCGTAAAGAAAATCCTGAAAGTGTTATGTTTTTAGGTTCTGCAAAAATGAGCAATGAACAAGCTTATTATGTGCGTAAATTTGCAGCGTTTTTTGGAACAAACAATGTAGATCATCAAGCTAGAATTTGACACAGCGCAACAGTCGCCGGTGTGGCGAATACATTTGGTTATGGCGCTATGACAAACCATCTTGGAGACATTCAAAGAAGTAAATGTATCATTATCATTGGGGCAAATCCAGCGGTAAATCATCCTGTGGGTTTTAGACACTTCTTAAAAGCAAAAGAAAAAGGTGCAAAGCTTATCGTTGTAGATCCTAGATTTACAAAAAGTGCGGCAAAAGCGGATATTTATGCAAGAATTCGTCCAGGAACTGACATTGCTTTCATGTATGGAATGCTAAAAATCATCTTTGATGAAGGCTTAGAAGATACAAAATATCTTGATGAAAGAGTTTTTGGAATTGATAAAATTCGTGAAGAAGCAGCAAAATGGACAGCTGAAGAAGTAGAAAATGTTACAGGGATCTCTAAAGAACTTTTGGTGCAAATCACTCACGAAGTAGCTAAAAACAAACCAACTACGCTTATTTGGGCTATGGGTTTAACTCAACACACTGTAGGAACTTCAAATACACGTTTAGCACCTATTGTGCAAATGGTACTTGGAAATATAGGTAAATTTGGTGGTGGAGTTAATATCTTACGCGGACACGATAATGTTCAAGGTGCTTCAGATATGGCTTGTTTGAGTGAAAATTTACCAGGTTATTATCCTTTAAATGAAGCGACTTGGAGATACTATGCCAAAATTTGGGGCGTGGATTATGAGTGGCTTTTAGGAAATTTTGTAAGCAAAGATTGGATGCATAAAACCGGACTTTCACTTGCTAGATGGTGGGCAGCGGCTTTAAATGGAAAAGATGGCAATGATGCTATCGATAATGCAGGAACGCCTTTAAAAGCTTTAGTAGTTATGGGAAATGGTATCACTTCGACTGCACAACAAGTAAAAGTTAAAGAAGGTTTGGAAGCTTTAGAGCTTTTAGTTTTAGCTGATCCTTTTGTAAATGAAGCAGGGATTATTGCAGAAAGAAAAGATGGAATTTATCTTTTACCTGCAGCAACACAGTTTGAAACAAGCGGAAGTGTAACAGCAACAAATCGTAGCGGACAATGGAGATTTAAAGTTGTAGATCCACTTTATGAAAGCATGGAAGATCAAGAAATTTTATTTGAGCTTGCTAAAAAATTAGGCTTTTATGAAGACTTTACTAAGACTTTACGCGATGAAAAAGGTGAGATTGTTTGGCCTGAAAATGCAACAAGAGAAATTGCAAAAGCGGTTAGAAGTATAGGGCTTAATGGTTGGAGTCCTGAAAGGCTTAAAAAGCATACTTTATACTGGGATAAATTTGATGAGGTAACTTTAGAAGGAAAAGACGAAGTTGCTGGCGAGTACTACGGGCTTCCTTGGCCTTGTTGGAGTGATAAGCATCCAGGTTCTCCTGTGCTTTATAATACCGACATTGAAGTCGCAAAAGGTGGTATGGGCTTTAGAAACAATTTTGGACTTGAGTATGAAGGAGAGAGTTTACTTGCTAAAAATGCGCCTTTAAATTCACCTATTGATACAGGTTATCCACAAATTACTAAAGATAATATAGAAAAAGTTTTAGGCATTACTTTAAGTGCCCAAGAAAAAGAAAAAATGGGATCAACTTGGTCTTATGATGATAGCAATATCATAGCAACTAAATGTATAGAAAAAGGCATAGTTCCTTATGGAAATGCTAAAGCTAGAGCTGTAGTTTGGACTTTTAAAGATAAAATTCCACTCCACCGTGAGCCTTTACATTCTCCAAGAAACGATTTGGTGCAAAAATATCCAAGTTTTGAAGATCAAAAAGCGCTTTACCGCGTGGATACTAAATTTGTGTCTGTGCAACAAGCTAAGGATTATTCTAAAGAATTCCCACTTAATCTTGTTACTGCAAGACTTGTGAATTTAAATGGTGCAGGTATGGAAAATAGAGCATCTATGTATCTAACGCGTTTAACACCTGAAATGTTTTGTGAGATCAATCCTGAATTAGCAAAAGAGCAAGACATTAAAGCAGGAGATATGATTTGGGTACATTCTCCAGAAGGTACTAAAATTCATGTAAGAGTGAAGGTTAATCCAGGTGTAGCAAAAGATATGATTTTCTTGCCTTTCCATTTTACAGGAGTTATGCAAGGCGTGGATTTAACGCACAATTTCCCAGAAGGAACTAAGCCTTATGCAAGCGGAGAAAGTGCTAATACGGTAACAAATTATGGTTATGATATCATGTGTCAGATTCCAGAGACTAAAGGTGGGCTTTGTAGAATCAGTAAGGATGGAAAATGAATAAGGTAAATTTTGCAAATTTAGAAAAAGAACGCTTGAAATTCTTTTGTGATAATGAGCGTTGTATTGATTGTAATGGTTGTGCGGTAGCTTGTGATGAAGCACATGAGCTTCCTATTCATATTCGCCGCCGCCGTGTGATTACTTTAAATGAAGGAATTCAAGGAAAAGAAGTTTCAACTTCTATTTCTTGTATGCATTGTGATGATGCTCCTTGTTCTATCGTTTGTCCTGTGGATTGTTTTTACATCCGTGCTGATGGTATTGTTTTGCATGATAAAGAAATTTGCATAGGTTGTGGATATTGTCTTTATGCTTGTCCTTTTGGTGCACCACAATTTCCAAAAGATAGTGTTTTTGGAAATAAAGGCATTATGGATAAATGTACTATGTGTGCAGGTGGCCCTGAAGCAACGAATTCAGAAAAAGAAAGAGAACTTTATGGTCAAAATCGTATCGCAGAAGGAAAAGTTCCTGTATGTGCTGCGATGTGTTCGACAAAAGCACTTTTAGTAGGTGAAAGTTCTAAAATAGAAGAGATTTATCATAATAGACTTATGAATAGAAATTATGGCATTCCAAATCCTTCGGAAAGTTTGGAATGGAAGATTGCTTACACAGGAAAGGAACGCTTATGAGAAAAGTATTTGTAACGCTTTTGTTAAGCGTGGTAAGTTTATTTGCTTATGGTAGCGAGAGAATGGGACAAGATACTCAAATTTGGGATTTTCATCGTATTACAAATATCCCAAATTATGATACTTTTGGCAAACTTTGGACAACTTTGCAAGGTGAATATATAGCTACTATAGCTTTAATCGCTATTATTGCGGTATTATCTGCATTTGCTTTGCATTATATGGTTATAGGACCTAAGCAATTTTCACACGATGGAAAGAAAATTTATGCTTTTACATTATTTGAAAGACTTTTTCATTTTATCGCGGCAATTTCTTGGGTGATTTTAGTGCCAACTGGTTTTGTGATGATGTTTGGGGCGACTTTTGGAGGCGGACTTTTTGTAAGGGTTTGTAAAAATTTACATGCTTTTGCAACGGTTTTATTTATCATCTCTATAATCCCTATGTTTTTATGGTGGATTAAAAGAATGCTTCCTGCAAGTTATGATATCAGATGGATGATGATAGTAGGTGGTTATTTAAGTAAAATCAAACGTCCTGTACCTGCAGGTAAGTTTAATTTTGGTCAAAAATCTTGGTATTATATAGCCGTATTTGGTGGATTTTTGATGATAATTACAGGTGGATTTATGTATTTTCTTGATTTTAATTCCACAGCAATTCAAGGTCTTTTTGGTTTAACTCAAATTGAACTTTTAAGAATTTCAGCTATAGTGCATAATTTCTTGGGTATAGTGTGTGCAGTGTTTTTTGGCGTGCATATTTATATGGCAGTATTTGCAATCAAAGGCAGTATCCATTCTATGATTAGTGGTTATAAAGAAGAAGAAGAGGTTTATATTTTACATTCTTATTGGTATAAAGAATTAAGCAATAAAAAGCAAATTGAACCTAGTTTTTCTTATGATCCTAATGTAAAAATTTAATCTTTAACCGCTATGTTATTGCATAGCGGTAGTTTTAAGCTTTTTTGAAATAAATAGAACGAATTTTATTTTATAAGTTGAATCTAAAATCTATTTTTCCATATATAAATTTGTTATTTATGTTTTTTTGATATAATATTATTTAAAGATATTTAAAGGATAAGGTATGGATCCGTTATTTACAACTCAAATTTTAAAATATAAAGGTAATGATTCTTTTACATGTGATGATACTTTAGTGCGTGAAATTAAACTTGAAATTTTTATTAATAATGAAAGAGTAGGTGCTTTAATGGCAACTCCTGTAGATGAACAGGCATTAGCAATAGGATATTTAATGAGCGAAAATATCATTGCGAAAGTAAGCGATATTGAGAGCATAGAAACAAAAGATGATGGTATGAGTGTGCATATTAAAGCAAAGATTGATAAAGAAAATTTAGCAAAGCTTAATGCTGAAGGTGTAGTTATAAGTGGTTGCGGTAGAGCACATACTGCCAATATCGATCCAGAAGCTATTGAAGCGAGCAAAATTAGTTCTGATGCAAAATTTAGCAAAGATGAAATTTTAAAACAAATGAGTACTTTTTATACTCAATGCGAGCTTTATGAGAAAACAGGCTGTGTACATACGGCTAAGCTTTTTGTAGATGAGAAAACTTTTTTTATAGGTGAAGATATAGCTCAGCATAATACCATAGATAAAGCTTTAGGAAAAGCACGTTTAGCTGGGGTTGATTTAAGTCAATGTTTTTTAATGGTTAGTGGAAGGCTAAGTTCTGAAATGGTAGCTAAAGCAGTTATGCATAAAATTTCAGTGCTTGTTTCACGCACGGCTCCTACTTGTTTAGGAGTTATGATAGCAAGAAAATTTGATTTAACGCTTTGTGGTTTTGCTAGAGAAAATAAGATTAATATTTATAGTGGAGAATTTAGAATTCATGGATAAAAATCAAGAAAAAGAAATCATCTCATATATGAGAGAATTGTTAAATAGTAATGAAAAATTAGATTGTGGTACGGCTTTTAAAATTGCAAAGAAATTTAATGTAAATATAGAAAAAATCGGACAATTAGCCGATGAAAATCACATGAGAATTGATAATTGCGAGTTGGGGCAATTTGGACATTTAGATTTTGAAAAAGCAAAGATTGAAGTGCTTAAAAAAATAGAACCTAGTTTAGATGAAAAGCGTAGAATTTTTTGTAAAGATGCAAGAGATATTGCTAAAGAAGGTTGTGGGCTTAAAAGTATGCGTTCAGCTTTAAAAGCTTATAAGGTTGATGTAAAGTATTGTCAACTTGGTTGTTTTAAAGAAAAAAAAGGTAAGCAATTTATAGTAAGAACAAAAACTTGGATTGAAAATGCGGATGGAGATTTGCTTTTTGGACGAGGAAAAACAGAACTTTTAGAACTTATCGGACAAACAGGTAGTTTATTGCATGCTTCTAAACTTATGGGGATTAATTATAAAAAAGCTTGGATGCATTTACAAACCTTACAAAAAAATTCTCAAGAAATCTTAGTTAGCACAAGGCAAGGACGCTCTAAAGAATCAGGAACAAAACTTACTCCTAGAGCTTTGGAATTAATGGAAAATTACTCTATTTTACAAAAAGATATAGAAGAATACGCTAATAAACGCTTTAAAGAACTATTTTTAAAAGGAAAAAAATAAATCTTCTATCAAAAAATACTAATACATAATTTTTTTATAATTAATTAATATTATTTTTTTAAAAATATGTTAAAATTAGAATCTAAATTTTTTATTTTTTAGGAGTTATAAGATGTTTAAATCTTTAAATATAGGTTTAAAACTTATTTTTTCTGTGGCAGCTGTTGTTGTTATTGGACTTGTTATTTTAATTTCATTAATCACAAAACAAGTAAGTCAAAATATTACCAAAAATACAGAAGATATTCTTGCTTCTATCACGAAAGAATATGCTACTCAAACTCAAGGAATTTTTGGGGAAATGATCGCTTTAAATAAAAGTATTTCAGGTACTTTAACAGAAATGTTTAGATCAACCTCTAAAGAAGATTTAGATATAGACAATATAACAAATATTATAACCAATACTTTTGATAATAGTGCTTATTCTAATTTTACTTATTTATATCTTATTGATCCGCCAGAATACTTTAAAGAAGAGAGTAAATTTTTTAATACTCAAAGTGGAAAATTTGTTATGCTTTACGCTGATGAAGAAAAGGATAATAAAGGCGGAATAAAAGCAATACAAGCTAGTGATGAAATAGCTAATCTGCAAGTTGTGCAAGATATATTAAAAAAAGCAAAATATGGGGAAAATAAAGTATATATAGGCCGTCCTATTAAGATGAATTTAGAAGGTCAAGATTTTGATGCTGTAAATGTTGCTATGCCTATTTTTGATCGAAAAAATCAAGTTGTAGGTGTCATAGGCATGACTTTAGATTTTTCAGATATTGCTACTTATCTTTTAGACCCTAAAGGTCAAAAATATGATGGTGAATTAAGAGTTCTTTTAAATTCAGATGGTTTTATGGCGATACATCCAAATAAAAATCTAGTTTTAAAAAATTTAAAAGATATCAATCCTAATAAAGGTGCACAAGAAACTTATAAGGCCATAAGTGAAGGAAAAAATGGAGTTTTTAACTATATAGCTTCTGATGGTGATGATTCTTATGCTGCGATTAATAGTTTTAAAGTGCAAGATAGTTCTTGGGCAGTTTTGGTAACTGCTCCTAAATATTCAGTATTTAAACCCTTAAAAAAATTACAATTAATTATTCTTGGTGCATCTTTTATTTTTATTTTTGTTGTTTTAGGAGTGGTTTATTATTGCGTAAGAAAAATTGTCGCATCTAGATTGCCTGTGATTCTTAGTTCTTTAGAATCATTTTTCCGTTTTTTAAATCATGAAAAAATTGAACCTAAGGCTATTGAAATTCGTGCTAATGATGAGCTAGGAGCAATGGGAAGAATCATAAATGAAAATATTGAAAAGATTCAAATATCTTTAGAACAAGATCAAAATGCTGTAGATGAATCGGTGCAAACTGCTAGAGAAATCGAAAAGGGTAATTTAACTGCAAGAATTACTAAAAATCCTATAAATCCTCAATTAGTAGAACTTAAAGATGTTCTTAATAGGATGCTTGATGTTTTACAAAGTAAAATTGGTTCTAATATGAATGAAATTAATAGAGTTTTTGATAGTTATAAGGCTCTTGATTTTAGTACAGAAGTATTTAATGCTAAAGGTGAAGTTGAGATTACAACTAATATTTTAGGCAAAGAAATTAAAAAGATGCTTTTGGCTTCTTCAAATTTTGCTAAAGATTTAGCCAATCAGTCAGAAGAGTTAAAAAATTCTATGCAAAAACTTGCTGATGGCTCTAATGCACAAGCGAGTTCTTTAGAACAATCGGCTGCAGCTGTGGAGGAGATTAATTCTTCTATGCAAAATGTAAGTGGAAAAACAGTTGAGGTTGCTTCACAAGCTGATGATATAAAAAATATTGTCAATGTGATTAAAGATATCGCTGAGCAAACGAATCTTCTTGCTTTAAATGCAGCTATTGAAGCTGCACGTGCTGGAGAACATGGGCGTGGTTTTGCAGTTGTTGCAGATGAGGTAAGACAGCTTGCGGAAAGAACAGGAAAATCCTTATCTGAAATCGAGGCAAATATTAATATACTTGTTCAAAGTGTAAATGAAGTAGCAGAATCTGTAAAAGAACAAACAGCAGGAATCACACAGATTAACGATGCTATAGCACAACTTGAAACTGTAACTAAGGAAAATGTCGAAGTTGCAAATGTCACCAATAATATAACAAATGAAGTCAATCAAATTGCTGCGGCAATTCTTGAAGATGTGAATAAAAAAAGATTTTAAAAAAGCTCATTTTTGAGCTTTTAAATTTTTTCTATATTATTTAAAATTTTTAAACACAAAACAAGTAATAAAATAATATTATTTTTCAAAGCTAATATCAAGGAAAAATAATGAAAATTGATTGTCGCAATCTATCTTGTCCTCAGCCTATAGTTGAAACAAAAAACGCTCTTGAAAAACTTCAAGAAAATGAAATTTTAGAAATTGTTTTAAATTCTATTATTTCAAAAAATAATGTTGTAAAATTTCTTAACTCTTTAAATTTAAACCCTGTTGTAGATGAAAATGCACAAGAGTTTTGCATCAAAGTACAAAAAAAGAATTTTGATTCTAGTGAAGTAAATATTCACGATTATAATGTTTTATTTTTAAAAACCGACAAAGTGGGTGAGGGTGAATTGGGACAAAATTTACTTGTAGGATTTTTAAGTACCTTAAAAAATTTAGATCATGCTCCAAGTAAAATTCTTTGCGTAAATGAAAGTGTTTTAATCAATGTTGATGAAAATCATAAAGCACATTTAGCTATGAAAGAACTTGAGAATTTAGGTATTGAGATCATAAGTTGTGGAGCTTGTCTAGAATTTTTTAATAAAAGCAAAGAACTTAAAATAGGAAATATAGGCAATGCTTATGAAATTTTAAACGAGCTTTTTGGTAAAGCAAAAATCATTACTCTATAAGGAAAAACACTGCAATATAAAAATCAAAATTTAACGCATTTTGTTAAAGCAGCAGGCTGAGCAGCGAAATTAAGCCCGGGTGGTCTTAAAACAATTTTAAATTTCATGCAAAAAACTCCTGCTTTACTTAGTGATATCGGAAATAATGAAGATGCAAGCGTATATCAAATCAGCCCCGATTTAGCTTTGGTGCAAACGCTTGATTTTATCACTCCTATAGTAGATAGTGCTTATCATTTTGGTGCTATTGCTGCAGCAAATGCTTTAAGCGATGTTTTTGCTATGGGTGCAGAGGTAATTAATGCCTTAAATATAGTAGGTTTTGATACTTGTAATCATGATTTAAACATCTTAAAAGAGCTTTTAGAAGGTGCAAATGATAAAGTTAAAGAATGTAATGCTTTAGTCGTGGGTGGCCATACTATAGAAAGCACCGAGCTTTTTTTTGGACTTAGTGTTACAGGAAAAGTACATCCTAGTAAATTTATTGCTAATAATACTTCTAAAATCGGAGATTGTATCATTTTAACCAAGCCTTTAGGAATAGGAATTTTAAGTACAGCTTTAAAGGCGCAAATGTTAAATCAAAAACATTTAGATATAATGCTTAAAAACATGATGGAGTTAAATTATAAAGCCAGTCAAATTGCTCTTAAATTTCATCCAAGTGCCATGAGTGATGTTACAGGTTTTGGACTTTTAGGACATTTAAAAGAAATGCTAAATAAAAATATTTCTTTTGAAATTTTTGAAAGTGAACTTCCTTTTTTAGATGGAGTAAAAGAGTATTTTAATATGGGTTTAATTCCTGCTGGAGCTTATAAAAATTTAGAATTTATAAAAGAACTTACCCCTGATTTAAATGAAGAAAAATTATTACTTTGTGATCCACAAACTTCAGGAGGACTTTTAATTTCTATAAGTGAAAAAGATTCCTTAGAATGTTTAAAAAAACTAGAAGATGAAAATATTCAAGCTAAAATTATTGCTAAGGTTGTAAATAAGCAAGAAAATGATATTATCATTTCTTAATTTTTGTTACTTATATACCCATTAAAATTTTTTTTATCATTTTTTATACATTTTCTATGATTTAAAATATTATTTTTTATCTTATTTATATATTATTTATTAAAATTTATTTTATCTTAGGAGATACGAAATGATACAAAAAGCTTTAGCCTTAGCTGAAGAATTACAAGGACAAATAGAAGCCAATATTTCAAATTCTGAAAAAGAATTTCATGCTAAAATGCAAAAACTTCTTAATAATCCCAAAAATAAAGTTATGCTTATAGAGCTTTTAGATCGTTCTTTTAGATGTAAAGATAAAAATGCAAGTTTTGAGCTTATAGAATATACTTTGAGTAAATATGGCATAGCGGATTTTTTTAGCACTTTTGAAAAATTCCTACTTTTTAGCTTTTTAAATTTTGGCAAATTTGCTCCTAATTTAAGTGTACCTTTTTTTGTCAAACATTTAAGAGAAGATACTAAAGCTATGGTTCTAGATGCAAATCCTAGTGTTTTAGAACCACATATTAAGAAAAGAAAAGAGCAAGATAAAATTACCTTAAATGTGAATTTAATTGGCGAAGAGGTTTTAGGTGAAGCTGAGAGTAAATATCGTATGCAAAAATACGAAGAAGCCTTAAAATCAAGCTATATCACTTATATTTCCATAAAAATTACTACTATTTTTTCACAAATTAATATTATAGATTTTAATTATTCTAAAGAAGAGGTCGTAAAAAGACTAGATTATCTTTATGCTTTAGCCTTAGAAGAAGAGAAAAAACAAGGTGTATCTAAATTTATCAATCTTGATATGGAAGAATTTAGGGATTTAGAGCTCACCGTTGCAGCTTTTATGGAAAGTGTGGCTAAATTTGATATTAAAGCAGGGATTGTTTTGCAAGCTTATATTCCTGATTCTTATAAGTATCTTAAAAAACTTTTTGCTTTTTCAAAAGAGAGGGTTTTAAAAGGTATGAAGCCTATTAAGATCCGTTTTGTTAAGGGTGCTAATATGGAAAGTGAAGAAACCATTGCGTCTCAAAGGGGTTGGGAGCTTCCTACTTTTTACAAAAAAATAGATACTGATAGTAATTATAATAAAATGCTTGATTTTATTCTTGAAGGAGATAATTATAAATACATCAACATAGGAATTGCAAGTCATAATATCTTTGAGATTGCTTATGCTTATACACGCATAAGTGAAGTGGGTGCTTTGGATTCTTTTACTTTTGAAATGCTTGAAGGTATGAGTTTGCAATGTTCTTATGAATTATCTAAAATGCATGATCTAATCCTTTATGCCCCAGTTTGCGATGAAGCACATTTTAACAATGCCATTGCTTATCTTGTAAGACGCCTTGATGAAAATACAAGTGAAGATAATTTTATGCGTTATTTTTTCAATCTTAAAGTAGGAGATAAGAACTGGAATATCCAAAAAGAACTTTTTTTAAAATCTTTAGAAGGCATAAAAACTCTTGATAATACTACACATCGTAAGCAAGATAGAAATAAAGAATCAAATATCATAAGTTCTTATGAAAGTAAAAAATTTAGCAATGAAAGCGATACGGATTTTATTTTAGCACAAAATAGAGCGTGGGCTAAAGAAATTAAAACTAAATATGAAAATTTAAAAGATTATGATGTTTATCCTGTTATAGGCGAACTTGATTTTAAAGCAGAAAATTTAAATGTTTTAGAAGTTAAAGATAAGATTGAAGATAGAGTGATAGGAAAGGCTTATTTAGCAGGAGAAAAAGAAATCAAACAAGCTTTAGAAGTAGCTAAAAATTCCAAATTTACACAAAAAAGTCATGATGAAATTTATCAAATTTTAGCCAAAAGCGCAAAACTTATGAGAGAAAGAAGGGGAGATTTAATAGGTTTGGCAGCTTTAGAAGTGGGTAAAACCTTTTTAGAGATCGATCCTGAAGTAAGTGAAGCTATTGATTTTATAGAGTTTTATCCGCACTCTTTAGAAGAGCTTAAAAAACAAAATCCAAAAGTTACATTCACACCTAAAGGTATAGGGGTTACCATAGCTCCTTGGAATTTTCCTATAGGAATTTCAGTAGGTACTATAGCTGCACCACTAGCCGCAGGTAATGTGGTGATTTACAAACCTTCTTCACTTTCAACTCTAACAGGTTATATGCTTTGTAAGTGTTTTTGGGATTCGGGTATTCCAAAAGATGCTTTGATTTTCTTACCTTCAAAAGGAAGTGATATTTCTAAATATTTACTTATTGATGAAGCGATTAAATTTTCAATTCTTACAGGAGGAGAGGATACTGCTTATGCCATGTTAAAAGCTAATCCAACCTTGCTTTTAAGTGCTGAAACTGGCGGAAAGAATGCGACTATAGTTTCTAAATTTGCTGATCGTGATAGTGCGATTAAAAATATCATTCATTCTGCTTTTAGCAATAGCGGTCAAAAATGTTCAGCTACTTCTTTGCTAGTCTTAGAAGAAGAGGTTTATCATGATGAAGAATTTAAAAAGACTTTAGTGGATGCTGCGAGTTCTATGGCAGTGGGCAATCCTTTTGAATTTAAAAATAAATTAGGTACTTTAGCTGATAAGCCAAGTTCTAAAGTTCAAAAGGCCTTAGATGAATTACAACCTTATGAAGAATGGGCATTAAAACCTAAGTTTTTAGAGGATAATCCTTATTTGATGACTCCAGGCATAAAATATGGCACCAAAAAGGGTGATTTTACTCATATGAATGAACTTTTTGTACCGATTTTAAGTGTGATGAAGGCTAAAGACTTAAAAGAAGCTATTGATATAGTAAATTCCACAGGTTATGGTTTAACTGCAGGTTTTGAAAGCTTAGATGAAAGAGAATGGGAGTATTTTCACACTCACATAGAAGCAGGAAATATTTATATCAATAAACCAACCACAGGGGCTATAGTGCTGCGTCAACCTTTTGGTGGGATTAAAAAATCAGCTATAGGTTTGGGTAGAAAAGTGGGAATTTATAATTATATCACTCAATTTTTAGAGATTAAGCAAGAAGATTTTGATGATCATTTAATTGAAGATAAATTTTCAAAAAAATTAGCACAAATAGATTTAAAAGAAGCACAAGATTTTATGAACAATTTAATTAAAATGTCTCAATCTTATGCTTATCATTATAAAAACGAGTTTAGTGTTTCAAAAGATTATGTCAATATTCGTGGAGAAGATAATCTTTTTTCTTATACTAAAATAAAGAATATGGTTTTAAGACTTTGTGGAAATGAAAGCTTAAAAGATGTTTTAGGTGTGGTTTTAGGTGCAAATATTGCAAATATTGATCTAAGTATCAGTTATGATGAACAAGATGTTAGTATGATAGAACGAATTGTTCAAAGCATAGGAGCAAAAGTATTGTTTTTAAAAGAAAATAAAGAAAATTTTATCAAGAGTATTAAAGAATATGAAAGAGTGCGTTATTTAGCAAAGCCAGATGTAAATGATGAGATTTATAAAGAGGCTGCAAAGCTTGCTAAAATCATTATAAGAGAAAAGCCATTATTAAATGGTCGTTTTGAACTTTTAAATTATTTTAATGAAAAAGCTTTAAGTATATCTTTTCATCGTTATGGAAATTTAGGCATTAGAGCAATATCTTAATGATCAAGGAGAGATTGATGGAAGTGGTTCAAATTAATACCCCAATAGCAGTGATGTTTGTAGTGTATGCCTTATTAATGCTTTATATAGGTTTTTATTTTTATAAGCAAAATAAAAATTCAGAGGATTATTTTCTAGGTGGGCGTACTATGGGGCCTGTGATATCTGCACTTAGCGCAGGGGCTTCTGATATGAGTGGTTGGCTTTTAATGGGTTTACCAGGAGCTTTATATGTAAGTGGTTTTATAGATTCTTATATTGCAATTGGGCTTACTATAGGAGCTAGTTTAAATTGGATTTTTGTGGCAAAAAGACTTAGAATTTATACCAGTGTGATTGCAAATTCTTTGACTATTCCTGATTATTTTGAAACTCGTTTTGATGATGATAAACATATACTGCGCATTGTATGTGCGGTGGTAATTTTGATATTTTTTACCTTTTATGTTTCATCAGGGCTTGTAAGCGGAGCAAAACTTTTTGAAAGTACTTTTGGTATCAGATACGATTATGCTTTAACTACTGGAACGATTATTATTGTTGCTTATACTTTTTTAGGTGGATATAAGGCGGTTTGTTGGACGGATATGATACAAGGGCTTTTAATGATGATGGCTTTAATTATTGTACCTTTGGTTATGCTTTATCATTTAGGTGGTTTTGGTGAAGCGATGAATATAGTAAGAGAAATAAAGCCACAAGCTTTATCTATGGGCGAAGGAGTAGGAATTGTAAGCATTATATCTGCACTTGCTTGGGGTTTGGGTTATTTTGGTCAACCACATATTTTAGTGCGTTTTATGTCGATTCGTTCTACTAAAGATATTCCTATGGCCACTTTTATAGGTATTGCTTGGATGGCGGTTTGTCTTTTAAGTGCTTGTATGATAGGTATTTTAGGTATAGCTTATGTGCATAAATTTGAATTAAGTTTGCAAGATCCTGAAAAGATTTTCATCGTGATGTCGCAGCTTTTATTTAATCCTTGGATAGCAGGTATTTTACTTAGTGCTATTTTAGCGGCTATTATGAGTACGGCAAGTTCACAATTGCTGGTTTCAAGTTCTACTATAGCGGAAGATTTTTATAAAAAGATTTTTAGAGAAGATGCACCAAGTCATATTGTATTAAATTTAGGTAAATTAGGTGTTTTATTGGTAGCTGTAATAGCGTTTTTGATTTCTACTGATAAAAACTCAAGTGTTTTGAGTATAGTTTCTTATGCATGGGCTGGATTTGGAGCTTCTTTTGGTTCTGTAATGCTTTTTTCTTTATTTTGGAGTAGGATGACAAGAGTAGGAGCGATCTTAGGTATGATAACAGGAGCTGCTACTGTGGTGCTTTGGAAGAATTTTGCAAATTCAGGTCTTTATGAAATAGTTCCAGGGTTTTTAGTAGCTTCGGCGGTGATTATTATTGCAAGTTTGTTTACAAATGTAAGATCTGGAACTAAAGCAGCTTATGAAAAGATGTTAAAAGAGCTTTGAGAACAAAAGCCTTTTTTAAGGCTTTTGTATTAAAAATCTTAGCGTGGGTCCACTTTGATCGATTTCAAGCACTTTAAAACCACGGTTTTTTACATCTTGAGGTATGGAATTGATACTTTGTGGGCAATCGCAAAGCACTTCCAAAATTTCTCCACTTTTAAGCTTAGGTAAGACATCAAGTGTTGCTATAGCAGGATAAGGACAAGCTTCACCTTGTAAATTTAAACTATAAGTAATTTTCACTGTTTATCCTTTAAGTTGATTTTTAAAAAAGTGTTTTTTGTAAAATACTACAAAAACAAACATTAAGATGAATAAAATAAGGTTGATAAAAAATCCATTTAAATTGCCAAATTCAGTTAAAAGATTGATTTTTATACCTTCTTTAAAAGCTTTTGGTAAAAAGTCATAACTTAAAGCTAAAATCATAGTTCCTATTATATTTGCAATTCCTACTATTATAAAATGACTTTGTCCTTCAAAGGCACGATAAGTCCAACCACACTCGCAACCTCCGGCAAAAACTATACCAAAACCAAACAAAAATGCTCCCACAGCTACAGCAGGAGAAAGTTCTATGAGTTTGCTAGTATGACCTTGCAAGATAAAAGCAAAAGCGATTAAAGAGGCGATAATCATACCGATTAATGCGCCTTTTATAGCATTATCTCTACCAAATAAAAATAAATCTCTAAAGCAAGAAGTAAAACAAATTTGCCCTCTAGAAATAACAAAACCAAAAACAAAACCAAAAATCAGTGCTAAAGCTAGAAGACTTTGTTTGTTTTGTGTGCTGATATTGCCATTTGTAAAAACAAGATAAAACACCCAAACTAAAAAGGCTATGAAAAGCAATATGCCTAAGTTAAAATATAATTTTGTACGCAAACTTTGCTTGTTTAACGGCAAGTTTTCTTTATTTACACGTTCTAATTTAGCTTTAGGTTTAAAAAAGGAAGTGTTGCAAATTTTCACTCCTAGATAAATTCCTAAAACCATAAAAACAGTAAAAAGCCAAGTGTGTAAAGAAAAATAAGGTAAACCTGTAAAAAAATTAGCTAAATTGCATCCAAATGCAAGTCTTGCTCCATATCCTGAAAGAATTCCACCTACTATTGCTTGAAAAATTCTTATATTGCTAGCAGGTAGACGAAATTTGACTTTGTTAGCTAAAAGTGCGGCTACTAAACAACCTATAAACATACCTATGAGCATAATACCATCAGTTCTTGTTAAAGGGGTTCCATTTAAATTTTGCTTTTGGTAATAAGAATATCCATCTAAATTCATACCTAAAAGCTCTAAAAACTCGCCACCCCAACGTGTCATTTCTCCAGTAACAGCCCAAACGCCACCAAAAATCCCAAAATACACTGCACTTAAAATTCCAAGTGCAATCATAGAACGGGGATTGTCCCAAAAATTGATTAAATATTTTTGTTTAAAAGAATTCAAAGAAAGATCCTAAAAATGTAATCATCAAAACTTGATGCTAAAAAAGAGTGAGATTATAGCTTAAATTTAATATGAAGTCAAAAAGAATATTGATAAATTTATTTTGTTTTTCATTAAAAATCGCTATAATTATCACTTTGGAAGATTAGCGTATCTGGTGATCGCCACTGACTTCAAATCAGATGAAAGGATAGTTGACTATTCTTTGGGGAGTTCGATTCTCTCATCTTCTCGCCAATATTAAGTAAAATCAAGGAAATTTTTATGAGCAAAGCAGATATTATTGTCGGCATTCAATGGGGCGATGAAGGAAAAGGTAAGGTAGTTGATAAATTATGTGAAAATTATGATTTTGTTTGCAGAAGTGCAGGTGGACACAATGCAGGACATACGATTTGGGTAAATGGTGTAAGATATGCGCTTCATCTTATGCCAAGTGGAGTTTTGCATCCAAGATGTATTAATATTATCGGAAATGGAGTTGTGGTTTCTCCTGAAGTATTGATTGCTGAAATGGCTCAATTTGAAAATTTAAAAGGTAGATTATATATCAGCGATAGAGCTCATTTAAATTTAAAACATCATTCTTTAATAGACATTGCAAAAGAAAAGCTCAAAGGCAAAAATGCCATAGGAACAACAGGTAAGGGTATAGGACCTTCTTATGCAGATAAGATTAATCGTACAGGACATAGAGTTGGAGAGCTTTTAGAACCACAAAGACTTTGCGAGGCTTTGATAAAAGATTTTGAAGCTAATAAAACTTTTTTTGAAATGCTTGAAATTGAAATTCCAAGTGCTGAAGAATTGCTTGCTGATTTAAAACGTTTTAATGAAATTTTAACTCCTTATATTACAGATACTACAAGAATGCTTTGGAAGGCTTTAGATGAAGATAAAAGAGTACTTTTAGAAGGAGCTCAGGGTTCTATGCTTGATATTGATCATGGAACTTATCCTTATGTTACAAGTTCAAGTACTATTTCAGCAGGCGCTTTAACAGGACTTGGGTTAAATCCTAAAGAAGCGGGAAATATTATAGGTATTGTAAAAGCTTATGCAACGCGCGTGGGAAATGGAGCTTTTCCTACTGAGGATAAGGGCGAAGATGGAGAAAAAATTGCGCAAATTGGAAAAGAGATTGGCGTAAGCACGGGACGCAAAAGACGCTGTGGATGGTTTGATGCGGTTGCTGTAAGATATACAGCAAGGCTTAATGGTCTTGATGCTTTATCTTTGATGAAGCTTGATGTTTTAGATGGTTTTGAAAAGATAAAAATTTGTCGTGCTTATAAATATAAGGGTATGGAAATCGACTATATACCAAGTGATTTAGAAAATGTTCAACCTATTTATGAAGAAATGGATGGTTGGGATAAAGTTTTTGGTATAAAAGATTATGATTTATTGCCAGAAAATGCTAAAAAATATATAGCAAGACTTGAAGAGCTTGCAGGGGTTAAGGTAAAGTATATTTCTACTAGCCCTGAAAGAGATGATACTATCATCTTATGAAAAGTAAATATAATTCTGTTGTAAAGGTAAGAAAACAACAACTTGATAAAGCAGAATCAAATCTTAATCAAGCCAAACAAAGACAGCTTGAACATGAAAAAGCTTATGAACTTTCACGCCAAGAGTGTGAAAGTTTAGGCGTATTGCCAAAATCAGGATCTATAGCAGAGTTAAGATCGAATTTAAGTATGGCACAAGTAGGACGCGAGGCTTTGGCAAGAGCTAAGGAGAAAGTAGAACTTTCTAAAAAAGAAATGAATCATTATCAGTTTTTATATCAAAAAGCACATTTAGATTATGAAAAAATGAAGGTTTTAGAAGCCGAGGAAATTAAACAAAAGCAAAAAGAACTTGCCAAGGCTGAAGAAAAATTTTTAGATGAAATTGCAATCAGTCGTTTTTTCAAAGGAGAAAAAGATGATTAAAAAATTTATATTGTTAGTTTTTATTTCAAGTGTAGTTTTTGGAGCTGAACAAGATTGTGAGCAGTATTTTGAAGCTAGAAAAGCTCAAATTGAATTGCAAACTAGAGAATTTGATGAAGCAAGACAATCTTTAGAAGCTTATAAAGCCTCTTTTGAAGCTTTGCAAAAAGAAAGGCTTGAAAATTTAGAAAAAAAAGAGGCTGAGGTTAATGCAACTTTGGCAAAAATTGAAGAATTAAAGCTTGAAAATGCAAGGCTTGTAGAAAAACAACAAAAGATTTTAAATTCAATCAATGATAAAACTCAAGGTAGGGTTAAAGAAATTTATTCCCAAATGAAAGATGCAGCCATTGCAGATGTTTTAAGTCAAATGGATGCAGAGGATGCAAGCAAAATAATGCTTTCTTTGGAATCGCGTAAAATTTCAGGTGTTTTATCTAAAATGGATCCAAAAAAAGCTAGCGAGCTTACTTTGCTTTTGAAAAATTTAGATAATAATGCTAGTAATTAGGTGATTAAAATAATGAAAATTTTTCATTTTTAACATTCTTTTACCAAAAATAAGCTATTATTTCAAACATTATCAAATAAAAGGTTTTTAAGATGCGTATAAAATTACCACATATTCCTTATATCGCAAATAAAATGATGTTAGATATAGCTAATTCTTCTTTTGTAGAAATTAAAGATCAATTAGAAAAGCTTAAGGTATGTATAATAGAAGTTTTAGAGAAAGATATTCTAAATGAAAGAAAATTAGATGAAAGAGTAAAAGAGCTTTTAGAGCAACAAGAAGATGAAATGGAGCTTATGCAAGTAGATCGTAAAAATATGTTTTGGCTTGTGAAGAAAAAGTTAGCTCCTGAATTTAATGTGATTTTAGATTCTGAAGATAGACATAATCATCTAGCGCATCAAATTTTAGAAGAACTTGTAGAGAATGATTATATTAATTTTATAGTGAGTGAAAATAGAGTTAAAAATTTAATCTTTTCAAGCATAGAGTCTTATCTTAAAATTTATGAAAAACTTGAAGATGAGGTTTATGAGAAAATTAGCAATTATAAAACAAAACCTATTCCAGGTAGCGAAGAATATGATCTTATCTTTGAAAAACTCTATCAAGAAGAGCTCAGAAAAAAAGGTATGTTTTAATGAAGGCTTATATTTATTTAGAAAATGATATTTTTTTAAGTGCTAAGGCTTTTGGAAAGAGCGGTACTTTTTTTGGAGAGCTTGTATTTAACACTTCTTTAACAGGGTATCAAGAAATTATTTCAGATCCTTCTTATGCAGGGCAATTTATCGTATTTTCCATGCCAGAAATTGGTATAGTGGGAACCAATGAAAATGATAATGAAAGTAAGGAAATTTTTGCAAGTGGTGTTTTAATGCGTGAATTAAGTTCCAGTTTTTCAAATTTTCGCGCTAAAGAAAGTCTGCAAGATTATCTTGAAAAACATGGAAAAATAGGAATTTATGAACTTGATACGAGATATCTAGTAAAAATGATAAGAAATAATGGCAATTTAAGAGCTGTAATTTCAACTGAAATTTCAAATAAAGAAGATTTAAAAATCGCCTTAGAAAAATCAGCAAAAATTGATGAAGTAAATTTTGTAAAAGAAGTTAGCACTAAGAAAAATTATTCTCATAAACAAGGCGTTTGGAACGCTAGTTTTCAAAAATTTAATGATGCTAAAAGAAGTGAGAAAAAAGTTGCTGTTATAGATTATGGTGTTAAAACAAATATCTTAAATGAACTTGTAGAAGTAGGTTTTGAAGTAGAAGTTTATCCATATAATGTTAAAGCAGATGAGTTGATTACTCTGTATAAAAAAGGTGAAATTCAAGGCGTGTTTCTTTCTAATGGTCCAGGTGAGCCAAGGATTTTAAAACAAGAGATTGCAGAGATTAAAAAACTTGCAGAAGCTAAAATTCCTATGCTTGGAATTTGCTTAGGTCACCAGCTTTTAAGTAATGCTTTTGGATATGAAACTTATAAAATGAAATTTGGACAACATGGAGCAAATCATCCTGTGATCAATCTTGATACAAAAACGGTAGAAATTACCGCACAAAATCATAATTATAATGTTCCAGAAGAATTAGCTCAAGTGGCTCATATCACTCATAGAAATTTATTTGGCGATAATGTTGAAGGAGTAAGATATAAAGACTATCCTATTATTTCAGTGCAACATCATCCAGAAAGTTCTTCAGGTCCTCATGAAAGTAAGTATATTTTTAAAGAATTTATGAATTTGATGTGAGTATAGATTTTTTAGCTATTATCAGCGTTGCTTTTTTATCTAGTTTTGGACACTGCTATTCTATGTGTGGTGGTTTTAATTTACTTTTTATAAATTTGAATTCAAAAAGCAATAATTTATTTTTATTAACTTTTATTTATAATTTGTTTAGAATTTTTGCTTATATTGTTTTAGGGATAATTTTTGGGACTTTTGGGAATATCTTGGCAATCAATGCTAAGGTTCAAAGTTTGTCATTTTTTATTCTTGGTATATTTATGATGATTTTGGGTTTTGCTCTTATTTTTAGAGGCAATATGTTATCTTTTATTGAAAATAATGTTTTTTTTGATAGTTTTGTAAAGAAAATTATTAAAAAATCTAAAAATTTTAAAGGATTAAAATCAGCCATATTTTTAGGATTTTCAAATGGTTTTGTTCCTTGTGGATTGGTGTATTTTTTTATAGCCAATGCAATGAGTAAGCAAAATATTTTTGAAGGTATTTTGGTAATGATGATTTTTGGAATATCAACTTTACCTGCGATATTATTTTTTTCTAAAATTTCACAGTTTTTTAGTGATTTTTTGAAAAATTTGTTTAATTATTTATCGTATGGCGTTATTGTTTGTTACGGTATAAATCTTGCCTATATAGGTTTTAAGGCTTTTCAATGAAAGATTTTTTTAAAGATCAGTTTTTTAAAGCTCTTGAAAAAAATACAATTTTTTCAAGAGCTGATGTTCAAGGAAATTTAATTTTTGTCAGTGATAAGCTTTGTCAAATAAGTGGATATAGTAAAAAAGAGCTTATAGGAAAAAAACATTCAATATTTAAACATCCAGATGTTGAGGAATGTTATATTGAAGAACTTTTAAAAAAACTTTCATATAAAAAACCTTATCAAGTTATTTTTAAAAATATTGATAAATTAGGCAAAACTTTCTATCTTGAAACTTTATTAATCCCCATATTGGATAAAAATAATGAATTAATAGAAATAGTAGCATTCTCTCATGATGTTAGTAATTCTTTTAAGCTTAATGAAGAGCTTGCTCTAAATCACGCTAAATTAAGAGAATTAAGTATTAATCTTGAAAATACAGTTAAAAATCACCAACAAGAATTTATACAGTTAGGTAAAAAATTTGAGAAAAAAATGCAAATTGCCTTGGAAAAAAATGAAAAAGATATTAAAATAGCATATGAAGAGATTTTGAAATCTTCATTAGAACAAATGATTAGCGATATAGCACATCAATGGAGACAACCGTTAAATGAGCTCGGTATTGCCATGTTTCAAATGAAGCAAAATCTTAAAGATGAAAAAGGATTTGCTGAAATTTACTCACAATCAAAAGATATGATTAAAAATATGTCAGAAACAATTGATGTGTTTAGAACTTTGTTTAACAAAGGAGTAGAGCAGTGTGTATTTATAAAAGAGACTTTAAATAAAGCCTTGGAAATTGCTTTTGAAACTATAGAAAAAAATCATGTAAATATTAATATTGTTTCGAAAAGTGATTATGAAGTTTTGGCATATGAGAATGGTTTAATAAGAGTTTTTCTTAATTTGATTTTAAATTCAATAGAAGCATTTAAAAACAAAAAAAGGAAAATCATAACAATAAATTTTTCAAAATTTGGAAAAAATTATCTGAAAATTACAATAAAAGATAATGCTGGTGGGATTGATAAAGAAAATTTAGATAAAATTTTTCAACCTTATTTTACAACAAAACATCCTAGTCAAGGTATAGGAGTAGGACTTTATATAAGTAGACAAATTATCGAAAGTTTCCAAGGAAAAATAAAAGTTAAAAATGGAAAAGACGGGGCTTGTTTTGAAGTATTTTTAAAGCTAAAAGAGAGGGTAGAGTAAAAATGTCACAAGAATGTAAAGAATTGATAATATTAGTAGTTGAAGATGAGATTAAGACTAGAGAATCATTGATTAATGTATTAAGCGAACGCTTTAGTAAAGTAATTGGAGCTCAAAATGGAGATGAAGGGCTTAAAAAATTTAAAAAATTTAAACCGGATTTAGTTATCACAGATATTGCTATGCCTATTATGGATGGACTGGATATGGCAAGAGAGATTAAAGAAATTTCAGATGATGTCCCAATTGTTGTTCTTAGTGCATATTCAGAGAAAGAGAGACTTTTGCGTTCCATTGATATCGGTATAGATAAATATTTAATTAAACCTGTTGATATAGAAGAATTATTCAAAGTCTTAGATTGTTTAGTAGGTGAAAAAATTGAAGCAAATATGCTTGTAAAAATTTCCGAAGAATATCAATTTAACAAAACTAAACGAACTTTGATTCATAATGGTAAAGAGATTGTTTTAACTAAAAAAGAATTGGCTTTTATTTCTTTGCTTTTAAAACAACCTGGGGTTTTGGTTTTGCATGAAGATATTAAGAAAAATGTTTGGATAGGTGAGCATGTGAGTGATACTGCTGTTCGAACATTTATAAAAAGAGTAAGAGATAAAGTGGGTGAAGATTTTATAAAAAATGTGCCAAGTTTAGGTTATAAGATAAATATCAATAAATAAGACTGATTTAGCCTTAAAATATAAAGCATAACAAATGATTAACAAAATTATCATTTTTAAGAAAAAATGTATAATTAATATTCTATAATATTCTCTTGTTATCAAAAATTTTAAGGAGAAAGTCGATGCATCCAGGTAATGTATTAAATTACGACTATACGGTTGCAAGATATTTTATGTTTGCGACCATATTGTTCGGCATTGTTGGTATGGCTATAGGAACTCTTATAGCTTTTCAAATGGCATATCCTAATTTAAATTATTTAGCAGGAGAATATGCCACTTTTTCAAGACTTAGACCACTTCATACTTCAGGTGTGATTTTTGGTTTTATGCTTTCAGGGATTTGGGCAACTTGGTATTATATAGGTCAGCGTGTTCTTAAAGTGAGTATGGCTGAATCAAGATTTTTAATGGCTGTTGGTAAGCTTCATTTTTGGCTTTATATGCTTACTATGGTTTTAGCTGTTATATCTTTGTTTATGGGTGTGACTACATCTAAAGAATATGCAGAGCTTGAGTGGCCTTTAGATATTCTTGTTGTTCTTGTTTGGGTTTTATGGGGTGTAAGTATTTTTGGACTTATTGGAATTCGCCGTGAAAAAACCCTTTATATTTCTCTATGGTATTATATAGCTACATTTTTAGGTATAGCTATGCTTTATCTTTTTAACAACATGGAAGTACCAACTTATTTTGTTACTGGAATGGGTAAATGGTGGCATAGTGTATCAATGTATGCAGGAACAAATGATGCTTTAGTACAATGGTGGTATGGACATAATGCTGTGGCATTTGTATTTACTGTGGGTATTATTGCTCAAATTTATTACTTCTTACCAAAAGAAAGTGGTCAGCCGATTTTCTCTTATAAACTCTCTTTATTTGCATTTTGGGGCTTAATGTTTGTTTATCTTTGGGCAGGTGGTCACCATTTGATTTATTCAACTGTACCTGATTGGATGCAAACTATGGGTTCGGTTTTCTCTGTAGTATTGATTTTACCTTCTTGGGGTTCAGCGATTAATATCTTGCTTACTATGAAAGGTGAGTGGAGTCAGCTTCGCGAGAGTCCGTTGATTAAATTTATGATTTTGGCATCAACTTTCTATATGTTCTCAACACTTGAAGGGCCAATTCTTTCAATTAAATCTGTTAATGCTTTAGCACACTTTACAGATTGGATTCCAGGACATGTTCATGATGGAACATTAGGTTGGGTAGGATTTATGACTATGGCTGCGCTTTATCATATGACTCCTAGAGTTTTCAAAAGAGAGCTTTATAGCAAATCTTTAATGGAAGCTCAATTTTGGATCCAAACCACAGGTATAGTTCTTTATTTTGCTTCAATGTGGATTGCGGGTATTACTCAAGGTATGATGTGGAGAGCGACAGATGAGTATGGTAACTTGCTTTATAGCTTTATTGATACTGTTGTGGCTATTGTTCCTTATTATTGGATTAGAGCGATTGGTGGATTGTTGTATCTTATCGGTTTCTTTATGTTTACTTATAATATTTACAAAACAATTGCTTGTGGAAGAGTGCTTGATAAAGAACCAAAAAGCGCTTCGCCTATGGCAGCATAAAAAGGAGAAAATATGTTTAGTTGGTTAGAAAAAAATCCATTCTTTTTTGCTGTAGCTGTTTTTGTAGTGATTGCTTATGCAGGCATAGTTGAAGTTTTACCAAATTTTGCAGAAAATGCAAGACCAATTGAAGGTAAAAAACCTTATACGGTTTTACAACTTGCAGGGCGTGCAGTATATATTAAAGATAGTTGTAATGCTTGTCATTCACAGCTTATTCGTCCATTTAAATCAGAAACAGATCGTTATGGTATGTATTCTGTAAGTGGTGAATTTGCTTATGATAGACCTTTTCTTTGGGGCTCAAAAAGAACAGGACCTGATCTTGCTCGTGTAGGAAATTATAGAACAGCTGATTGGCATGAAAATCATATGTGGGATCCTACTTCTGTTGTTCCAGATTCTATTATGCCTTCATATAAGCATATGTTTAAAAATAATGCAGATATTGAAACTGCTTATGCTGAGGCTTTAACTGTGAAAAAAGTTTTCAATGTTCCTTATGATACAGAAAATGGAACAAAACTTGGTTCTTGGGAGGATGCGCAAGCTGAAGTAAAAGCTGAAGCTCAGGCTATAGTTGATCAAATGAAAAATCAAGAAGTAAAAGATGCTTTTGCTAAAGGTGAAATCAAAGAAATAGTTGCTTTGATCGCTTATTTAAATAGCTTAAAGTAAGATGATGGAACATTTATCAATAGTTTTTGATGTGATTAAAAATTTAATCACATTTGATTTAGCAACAGTTCAAAAACATGAGTGGGAGATTTTCCAAGGTTATGGTTTTTTTGCACTCGTGATGTTTTTGTCAATAGTATTATATGCGTATTGGTATCATTTATATAGAACAGAAAAAAAAGGTGAGAGAAATTATGAAAATTATGCAAACCTTGCCTTAAAAGATGATATTGATGATAGTGTATTAGAAAGTAAAAGGAGTGCTTAATGCAATGGTTAAATTTAGAAGATAATGTTAATCTCTTATCTTTAATTGGAGCTATTCTTATCATTTTAATCACACTAGTTATTGTGGGTAGAATGTTTAAGCAAATGAAAGAAAAAAAAGGCGAGTCAGAGCTTAGTGAACATAGTTGGGATGGAATAGGAGAGTATAAAAATGCTGTTCCTACTGGTTGGGCTGTGGTATTTTTCCTGACTATTGTTTGGGCTATTTGGTATTTTCTATGGGGATATCCTTTAAATTCTTTTTCAAGTATAGGTCAATACAATGAAGAAGTAGCAACTCATAATACAAAATTCGAAGAAAAATTTAAAAATTTATCTCCTGAAGATAAAATAGCAATGGGTCAAAATATCTTTTTAGTTCAGTGTTCAGCTTGTCATGGAATTACAGGCGATGGTATCAATGGTAAAGCTCAAAATTTAAATATTTGGGGTAGCGAAGAAGGTATAATCAATGTAATTAAACATGGTTCAAAAGGTATGAATTTTCCAGGTGGAGAAATGCTTGGTGCTGCTGATTTAGGTGTGGCAGAAGAAGATATCCCTGCTATTGCTGCTTATGTAGCAAAAGATCTTTCAGCTATTAAGAAAACTGCAAATGAAAATTTAGTAGCAAAAGGTAAAGAAGCTTATGCAACTTGTGCAGCATGCCATGGAGAAGATGGAAAAGGTCAAGATGGAATGTTCCCAGATCTTACAAAATACGGTTCTGCAGCTTTTGTAGTAGATGTTTTACATAGTGGTAAGGCTGGTTTTATAGGAACAATGCCGAGTTTTCCAACACTTAATGATATTCAAAAAGAAGCTGTTGGCGAGTATGTAATTTCTCTTTCAAGGGGTGAATGATGGAAAATAATAATAGATGCGTGTTTTCTCTTTCAGGTGTTACAGGTATGTTAATTGCTACGGTTTTGTTACTTGCTATCTTAGTAGTTTTAACTATTTGGGGTCTTAAAGCTCAGCAAGAAGTGATGCAAAAGCCATATAGTCTTAAAGATGTACAAAGTGTAAAGATGTTTGGTTCAAAAGAACAAGATCATAGAAGTATAAAGGAAGCACAATGAGTAAGGCTTTGGAATATTTAATTGTTATTGGTTTAGTTGCTGCTGCTGCAATCACCGCTTGGTCGGTTTTGACCGTAAATCATCTTCATATAGGATGAAAAAAATATTACAAGATGGCTTTTTAGCCATCTTCTTCTTTGTTTTATTGCCTTCTAGGGTTTTTGCTCTTGATGCTGTACTTTTTAATGAAAATATTTTAAGTCAAAAAGTAAGCAATGAGATTAATCTTATAGGAAAAGAGCTTTACCAAAAAAGTAATATTTTTATCGGTGTTATGGTTGGTGATAAAACTGAAATTGAAACTTTATTAAATAAACAAAAAGAACTTCCTCAATCTTATATATTGCTTCTTTTGTCAAAAAATTCTCACAAAGTTGATATAGTGGGCTCAAAAGGTGCTTTAGCTTTGATTGATAAAGAAGCTGTACTTAGTCCTTATCCTGGAACAGGATCTATTTTGCCGATATTAGCTACAAATAAAGGTGATATTTATAATGCTGCTATACTTAATGGTTATGCAGATATTGTAGATCGTGTGGCAAAATCCTTGGGATTACAATTAGAACATTCTATAGGCAATGCAAATCGTGATACTATCAATATCTTAAGAATACTTATCTATGGATTTATTTGCTTTGCATTGTTATACTATGCACAAAGAAGAATAAAGAGGAAAAAAAATGTTAGAAACTAAAAAAAGTTTTTGGCCTTATGGTATTTTGCTTTCACTTTTGGCTATAATTATTGCTTGTATTGTAACGATTTTTATAGCAAGTCACCATCCTGTGTATGAGGATGATTTTTATTTTGACTCTTATCAAAATGTTGAAAATAATTACAATCAAATACAAAAACAACAAGTAAATTTTGATAAATTTTTTAAAGTAAATTTTCAAAATGATAAAATCACTTTTATTGGTAAAAGAAAAATTCCTAGTTATGAAGTGGATCAAAATTCCTATGTTGCAAATTTTAAAATTTCTGCATTACAAAATATAAATTCTGATGATTTAAAAGTTCAAGCTCTTCTTACAAGACCATTCACTAAAAATTTTGATCAAAAGTTAGAAGGACAAGTTAAAAATGGAATTTTAAGTATCGCTTTACCTAAACTAGATAAAGGTAGATGGGAGCTTAAGCTAAAGTTTTATGCAAATCAAGAAACAGTGGGTTTTTTTAGCTACGAATTAAATGCTCAATGAAATTAAGAATTTTTACTTCTTCAAGACAAATTAGAGAGTATTATAACCAAAAAAAACAGCAAAATGCTTTATTAGATAGTGCTATTCATATAGGTGAATTTTTAGATAAAGTTTGTTTGAGCAATTTTCATAAGGCAAGTTCTTATGAAAGTTTGCTTTTAATGCAAGAAGCTTGTCTAAAAAGTAAGGATTTAGAAAAAAAACTAGGAATTTCGGTAGAATTTTTTGCTTTTTTGAAAAATAACGAATATCTTTTTTCTTTTTTTAAAGAACTTAGTTTAGAAAAAAAAAGCATAGAAGATCTTAAAAACAATGATTATTATGCTACCTATAATGAACATTTGGAAATTTTAGATGAGGTATATAAGAATTATCTTGCTTTGCTTGAAAAGAATTCTTTTTATGATGATCTTTCTTTGCCTAAAAATTACACTCTTAATAAAGATTTTTTAGATGAGTATGAAGCTATAGTTTATGATTTGCAAGGTTTTTTGAGTAAATTTGAAGAAAATTTATTAAGTGAAATTTCTCAGATTAAAGAAGTGGTTTTAAGTTTTAAAACAAGTAAATTTAATCTTGAATATCTTTTAAAACTTGATTTTTTAAAAACATTTGATTTAAAAATAAACACTCATTATGAAATCAATCTTTCAAAACAAGAGATTTTAAAAGAAGAAATTTTTAAAACAAAAAATTCAAAAATTAAACTCAAATCTTTTGAATTAAGGGCTTTACAATGCGCCTTTGTTATGGATGAAATTTCACATTTTGTACGCAAAGGTTTAAAGCCTGAAAATATTGTAGTTATAACTCCAGATGAAAGTTTTTGTGAGTTTTTAAGACTTTTTGATAAAGACAATATGCTTAATTTTGCAAGTGGGATTAGTATTAAAGAAAGTTTGTTTTATCAAAAATTTCAAGCACTTTATGAAAGTGCTAGTAGTGCTTCTTTTGTTTATAAAAATCAAGAGGATTATTTTGAAGATACGCAGATGATTTTTGATTATCACAATACGCTTTTACATTCTTTAAAGCTTGATTTTATAGAGTTTAAAAAGTATTTTGATGAGAAATGTGATTTTGAATATTTTGAAAAATTACTTGCTTTGTTTTTAGAAAATGAAAAACAAGAGCTTATTTATTTGATACGAAAAGAACTTTATTTTATTAAAGATTTATTGAAAAATCAGTCTTTAACTCTTAAAGAGTTGATCCATCTTTTTTTCATGCAAATTTCACAACTTTCCCTTAGTGATGTAGGTGGAGGTAAGGTTACGGTAATGGGACTTTTAGAAAGTCGTGGGCTTTGTTTTGATGGGGTAATTTTGGTTGATTTTAATGAAGAATTTATTCCTAAAAGAAGTGTTAATGAGCTTTTTTTAAACAATGAAGTGCGTAAAAAAGCAGGATTGATTAGCTATGATAGAAGAGAAAATTTACAAAGATTTTATTATGAAAGCTTGATGAAAAATGCTTTAGAAGTAAGTATTTGCTTTGTGGAAAATGAAGAAAAAAGCAAATCACGTTTTTTAGATGAACTTGATTTTGACTTTTTTTATGAAACTCATATCCATCAAAAAGCTTATCTTAATGCTTTAAAATTAGACTATGAAGGCATAAAACCTAATCTAACTCCTATAAAAGCTCCTATTTTAAAGCATAATCCTTTCGAGTTTCCGCTTTCTTTTAGTCGTTTTAATTTATTGGAAAATCAAAAAAGAACTTATTATTATCGTTATATTTTAAATTTAGCAGAACCTAGGGTTTTAAGCGAGGAAAGCAAAGCGAAAAATCAAGGAAATTTCATCCATAAAATGCTTGAAATTTATTATAAAAATTATGTAAATAATGATTTTGATATAAAAGTTTTTGCAAATTTATTGGATAAAGAATATCAAAAATACAATATTAGCGAACTTGATCTTGAAGTATTTAAATTAAAATTTATACAATTTGCTAAAAATGAAAAAGAGCATTTTTCAAAAGGCTTTTATGTCGCACATACAGAGCTTGAGTTAAACAATATTTTAAAGCTTGGAGCAGATAGTATAAAACTTAAGGGCACTATAGATCGTATTGATAGTTCAAAAGAAGGTAATTTGATCATTGATTATAAAAGTGGAAAAGTATCAAGTAATTCTTATCAACTTGCTTTTTACCAAGCCTTATATGATGAAAATGCAAACGTGGGTTTTTATGATTTAAATAGTATGCAAATATTGCACCAAAAAGCTAAAAGTTTAGATGAGCTAAGAGAAAGACTTAAAGACTTAGTTCTTATGAGCAAGGAAGAAATAGAGTTTGAAAATGAACAAGATGAGTACTGTCCTTATAAACTCATTTATAAAAAGGAATTAAAATGAGTCAATTTGAGCCTTTTTTGGCATTAGAAGCGAGTGCGGGAAGCGGAAAAACCTTTGCCTTGAGTGTGCGTTTTGTAGCACTTATTTTAAAAGGAGCTAGGATTAATGAAATTTTAGCTTTAACTTTTACCAAAAAAGCTGCTAATGAAATGCAAAAAAGAATTATTGAGACTTTTTTAAATTTAGAAAAAGAAAATAAAACCAGTGAATGCAATGAACTTTGCAAGCTTTTAGGTAAAGATAAAGAAGAGCTTATTTCTTTAAGAGATGCTAAAAAAGAAGAATTTTTAAGAACAGAGTTAAAAATCAGTACTTTTGATGCTTTTTTCGGAAAAATTTTGCGTGTTTTTGCTTTAAATTTGGGTTTAAGCAGTGATTTTGCAATGAGTGAAGAGAAGCTTGATGTAAGAGAGATTTTTTTAAAACTTCTTAAAAAAGATGAATTAAAAGATTTGGCTTATTATATTAATTTAGTTGATGAGAAAGAAAATTTTTTTAACGAGCTTGAAAAATTTTATGAGAATGCTTATTTTCAAAATCTTCCTAAAATTCCAAATCCATCTAAAGCTTATATCAATAAAGCTTATAGTGAGTTAAGAAGTTATTGTTTGGGTCTTACTCATGTAAAAAATTATAAAAACTTGTGTGACAATTTTAAAAGCGAAGTTTTAGATTTATCCGTGTTTATGCAATCAAGTTTTATGACAAAATTTGAAAGTACAAAATATTTACAAGATTTAGAAAGCACTAACTTGTATTTTAGCGCAAAAAGAATGGAGCTTATAAATGCTTTAAATACTTATGCTATAGAGCTTGAAAATTATAAAATTGCTAATTTAATGAATCTTTTAAATCATTATAGTGAAGCTAAAAATATATTTCATAAAGATAAAAATACCTTAAATTTCCAAGATGTGAGTAAAAAAGTTTATGAGTTAATAACCAGTGAATTTAAGGATATGATTTATTTTCGTTTAGATGGCTTTATTTCGCATTTGCTTATTGATGAATTTCAAGATACGAGTGTGATCCAATATCAAATTTTACGCCCTTTGATCGCTGAGCTTGTTTCAGGAGAAGGGGCTAAGAAAAATCGCACTTTTTTTTATGTAGGAGATAAAAAACAAAGTATTTATCGCTTTCGTAAAGGAAAAAAAGAATTATTTGATTTGTTAAAACAAGAATTTAGTCAAATTAAAAGTGATAGTTTAAATACTAATTATCGTTCTAAAGAGCTTTTGGTTGATTTTGTTAATGAAACTTTTAAAGAAAAAATCAAAGATTATAAAGAGCAATTTGCCTTAGAAAGTAAAAAAGGCGGTTTTGTGCGTATTGTGGAATCTAAAGAACAAAAGGTTAAAAACCAAGCCCAAGAAATCAAGGAAAAGACTTTAGAAACTTTATTTGAGCAAATTAATTTTTTAAGATCTAAAAATATTTCTTATGATGATATTTGTATTTTGTGTTGGAAAAATAGCGATGCAGATATGGTTTTGGATTTTTTAAGAGAGCAAAAAATTCCCGCATTTACTCAAAGTAATGTTTTGCTTGAAAATAAAGCAAGCGTAAGACTTGTTTTAGAATATGCTAAATATTGTATTTTTGGCGATGAGTTTTACTTGGTATTTTTAAAAGAACTTTTAGGTTTTGAGCCCAGAAAAATCGCCCTTGATTTTTCAAAAAATGCTATGGAAAATGTACTTTTTTTAATAAAGGAATTAAAACTTGATTTAAATGATATCGCTTTAATACAATTTATCGAATATGCTAAAACTAAGGAAAATTTTTTAAAACTTTTATTTGAGCCTTGCGCTTTGAAAATAGTAAGCGAACAAAATATGGGTATTAGTATTATGAGTGTGCATAAATCTAAGGGTTTGGAATTTGATCATGTGATTTTGCTAGATAGTTTATCTAAAAACAATTCAAACAATGAAGATATCATGCTTGAATATGATATCAATCAAGGTTGGCAACTCCATATTAAAGATAAAATTCGAGAGCTTACTAAAGAGCCTATTTACACCCTTTTTAAAGAAAATATTACAAGAGCAAATTATGAAGATGATATCAATAAACTCTATGTGGCTTTTACAAGAGCTAAGGAAAGTTTGATCATCATAAAAAGAAATGAAGAAAGTGTAAATGGAAATTATCCAAGTTATTTTAAGGGGGGATTTTTAAATATACATTCTCAAGAGAGAGGTTTTTTAGAAAGCAAAGAACAAATTTTAAGCGTTAAAAAAGAAAGCATTCAAACTTTGCAAAAATTTGAAAAAATTAGCCCACAAGAAGTTCAAAGTGAAGAAAAGCTTGATAGTAAAGAGCTATATTTTGGAAATACTTTTCACTTTTTTATGCAAAATTTAAAACTCCCTAAGGGTGAAAATTTTCAAATACTTACTCAAAGATGCAAGAGTAAATTTAGACATTTTTTAGATGAGAGTGATTTTGAAAAGCTTTTTAAAAGAATTGAAATTTTACTTAAAAATACTCAATTTCAAAATTTGATTGGTGATGGAAAGCTTTTAAAAGAACAAGCTTTGAGTTTTAATGGAGAAATTAAACAATTAGACTTGCTTGCTTTAAAAGATGAAGAAGCTTTTATAATTGATTATAAAACAGGTCTTGCTATGCAAGATAAACATAAAGAGCAAGTAAGAACTTATAAGATCGCCATTAGTGAAATTTTGAAAAAAGATAAAGTACATGCTTTTATAGTTTATTGCTTGGAAAATGAAATTCAAATTTTGGAAATATAAACTTTATTTTTACTTAAATTAAGTAAAAATTAATATTATTTTTTATACAATCACATTTTAAATTTTTGGCAAAGGTAAAAATTATGACAAAGATAACAAAGCCAAACGAAGTAAAACGAGAATGGATTGTTTTAGACGCAGAAGGCAAACGCTTTGGTCGTCTTTTAACTGAAGTAGCAACAATTTTGAGAGGTAAAAACAAGCCTTGCTTTACTCCAAATGTTGATTGTGGTGATTATGTAATTATCATCAATGCTTCAAAAGCTGTATTTACAGGTGCTAATAAAGCAGAAGATAAGCTTTATCATAGACATTCAGGATATTTTGGAAGTGTAAAAAGCGAAAAATTTGGTGATTTACTTGAAAAAAATCCTGCAAAATTATATAAATTAGCAGTTAGAGGTATGCTTCCTAAAACAAATTTGGGCAGAGCTATGCTTAAAAAATTAAAAATCTATGCGGGTAGTGAGCACCCACACACTGCGCAAATTGCTAAAGAAGGAAAATAATCATGGCAACAACATACGCAACAGGTAAGAGAAAAACTGCTATCGCAAAGGTATGGGTAAAACCAGGTAGTGGTAAAATTAGTGTTAATGGTGTTGATTTAAACACTTGGCTTGGTGGACACGAGGCGATTAAGCTTAAAGTGGTTCAACCTTTACTTGTGACTAAACAAGAAACTTCAATGGATATTAAAGCAACTACTTTAGGCGGGGGCTATAGTGCTCAAGCTGAAGCTTTAAGACATGGAATTTCAAGAGCTTTAGCAGCTATGGATGCTGATTTTAGAGCCTTATTAAAACCTAAAGGACTTCTTACTAGAGATAGTAGAACTGTTGAGCGTAAAAAATATGGACGCCGCAAAGCAAGAAGAAGCCCACAATTCTCTAAACGTTAATATTTTTTGGTGGGATTTTCCCACCTTTCTACAATTTTTTATAAAACTCATCCTTTTTTCTGTCATTTATGATATAATTGCAAAATTTAAATTTTTATTTTATAACACAATGAAAGGTTTTTTCTATGAAAAAAATATTATTATGTTTAGGTTTGGCAAGTGTTTTATTCAGTGCTGATAACAATGTAAAATTTGAAATCACTCCAACTTTAAACTATAATTACTTTGAAGGTAATTTAGATATGGATAATCGTTATGCACCAGGGATTAGACTTGGTTATCATTTTGACGATTTTTGGCTTGATCAATTAGAATTTGGGTTAGAGCATTATTCTGATGTTAAATATACAAATACAAATAAAACTACAGATATTACAAGAACTTATTTGAGTGCTATTAAAGGTATTGATGTAGGTGAGAAATTTTATTTCTATGGTTTAGCAGGTGGAGGATATGAGGATTTTTCAAATGCTGCTTATGATAATAAAAGCGGTGGATTTGGACATTATGGCGCGGGTGTAAAATTCCGCCTTAGTGATTCTTTGGCTTTAAGACTTGAAACTAGAGATCAAATTAATTTTAATCATGCAAACCATAATTGGGTTTCAACTTTAGGTATTAGTTTTGGTTTTGGTGGCAAAAAGGAAAAAGCTGTAGAAGAAGTTGCTGATACTCGTCCAGCTCCACAAGCAAAATGTCCTGTAGAACCAAGAGAAGGTGCTTTGTTAGATGAAAATGGTTGCGAAAAAACTATTTCTTTGGAAGGTCATTTTGGTTTTGATAAAACTACTATAAATCCAACTTTTCAAGAAAAAATCAAAGAAATTGCAAAAGTTTTAGATGAAAATGAAAGATATGATACTATTCTTGAAGGACATACAGATAATATAGGTTCAAGAGCTTATAATCAAAAGCTTTCAGAAAGACGTGCTAAAAGTGTTGCTAATGAACTTGAAAAATATGGTGTAGAAAAAAGTCGCATCAAAACAGTAGGTTATGGACAAGATAATCCTCGCTCAAGCAATGACACTAAAGAAGGTAGAGCGGATAATAGAAGAGTGGATGCTAAATTTATTTTAAGATAATGAATAAAACTATTTTATTTGATTTAGATGGCACTTTAATTGATTCTACTGATGCTATTTTAAATTCTTTCCAAGGAGCTTTTAAAGCCCTTGGATTAACTTCTAAAAATAATGAAGAAATCAAAAATCTCATAGGTTATCCTTTAGAGCAAATGTTTAGAATGCTTTATCCGGATAAAGTAAATTTAAGTAAAGAATTTGTATTATCTTATCGTGAAATTTATGCACAAATTTATTTAGAACAAACCACTCTTTTGCCTAAAGCAAAAGAAGCATTAGAACTTGGAAGCGAAATTGCAGATATTGGTATAGTTACAACAAAAGGAGGTAAATTTACTCCGATTTTACTTGATTATTTGGGAGTTAAAAAATTCTTTAAAACTTTAATTACTCTTGAAGATGTCACAAATCCAAAGCCAAGTTCCGAACCTATAATTTTAGCCTTAAAAAGACTCAATAAAACTCAAGAAAATGCCTATATGATAGGCGATACAATATTAGATATTCAAGCTGCAATTTCTGCTAATATCACTCCTTTGGCCTTAACTTGTGGTTATGGCAATGAAAATGAATTAAAAACCCATTCTATGGTATTTTTAAACGCATATGAGGCTGTTAATTATATAGCTAGATTAAACTAATTTCAAGTTTTCGTTAAACGCCTTTTAAGAGAATTTATAGTAAATTGATAGCTAAAAAATTATAAAAATTATCAATATAAAGGAAGGTCTCAATGGGTAAAATTATGAAAACTATGGACGGAAATGAGGCTGCTGCATACGCTGCGTATGCTTTTACTGAAGTTGCTGGAATTTATCCTATTACACCTAGTTCTCCTATGGCTGATTACACCGATATGTGGGCAGCTGCAGGCAAAAAAAATCTTTTTGGAGTTCCTGTAAAAATCGTAGAAATGCAAAGTGAAGCAGGTGCTGCAGGTAGTGTGCATGGATCTTTGCAGGCTGGGGCTTTGACTACAACTTATACAGCTTCTCAAGGATTACTCCTTAAAATTCCAAATATGTATAAAATAGCAGGTCAATTACTCCCCTGTGTAATCCACGTAGCAGCGCGTTCTTTGGCTGCTCAAGCTTTGTCTATCTTTGGTGATCATCAAGATATTTATGCAGCAAGACAAATTGGTTTTGCTATGCTTTGTTCGCATTCTGTGCAAGAAACCATGGACTTAGCTGGTGTAGCACATTTAGCTGCAATTAAGGGAAGAGTGCCATTTTTACATTTTTTTGATGGTTTTAGAACAAGTCATGAAATTCAAAAAGTTGAAGTGATGGATTATGCGCATTTTGATAGATTATTGGATAGAGAAGCTTTGCTTGAATTTAGAAATAATGCTTTAAATCCAGAAAATCCAAAAACACGCGGAACAGCACAAAATGATGATATTTATTTTCAAACTAGAGAAGTAAGCAATCGTTTTTATGATGCTTTGCCTGATGTTGTTAATGAATATATGCAAGAAATTTCAAAAATCACAGGTAGAGAATATAAACCATTTACTTATTATGGACACAAAGAGCCAGAGCGTGTGATTGTTGCTATGGGTTCTGTAACCCAAGCACTTGAAGAGGTAGTGGACTATCTTAATGCTAAGGGTGAAAAAGTAGGGATTTTAAAAGTTTATCTTTATCGCCCATTTAGTTTAAAATATTTCTTTGATGTTATGCCAAAATCAGTGAAAAAAATTGCAGTTTTAGATAGAACCAAAGAACCAGGAAGTCTTGGGGAGCCACTTTATCTTGATGTAAAATCAGCTTTCTATGGAAGAGAAAATGCTCCTGTTATAGTAGGTGGAAGATACGGACTTTCTTCAAAGGATGTTGATCCTGCTCAAATGATAGCAGTATTTGAAAATCTTAAACTTGATAATCCAAAAGATGGCTTTACTGTAGGTATAGTTGATGATGTAACTCATACTTCACTGAGTACTGGAGAGAAAATTTCACTTGGAGATGAAAGTACGATCGAATGTTTATTTTACGGACTTGGTGCTGATGGAACTGTGGGCGCAAATAAAAACTCGATTAAAATCATCGGAGATAAAACGGATTTTTACGCTCAAGCTTATTTTGCTTATGATTCTAAAAAATCAGGGGGTTATACAAGAAGCCATTTGAGATTTTCTAAAAAACCTATCCGTTCAACTTATCTTGTTTCAACTCCGCATTTTATCGCTTGTTCGGTAGCGGCTTATTTGGAAATTTATGATGTTTTAGCAGGAATTCGCAAAGGAGGAACTTTCCTTTTAAATAGTATTTGGAATGCTGAAGAAACCATAAGACAACTTCCAGATGCAGTAAAGAAAACTTTAGCTGAAAAAGAAGTAAATTTTTATATTATCAATGCAACCAAACTAGCTCGTGATATAGGTTTGGGAAATCGTACAAATACCATTATGCAATCAGCCTTTTTCAAACTTGCAAAAATCATTCCTTATGAAGATGCACAAAAATACATGAAAGAGCTTGCGTATAAATCTTATAGTAAAAAAGGCGATGCTATTGTAGAAATGAATTACAAAGCTATTGATGTGGGGGCTGATGGACTTGTAAAAGTTGAAGTGGATCCAAATTGGAAAAATTTAGAGCTTAAAGAAAAAGAACAAACCAATGCCTATAAAGGCACTGAATTTGTTGAAAAAATCGTAAAACCTATGAACGCAGCTAAGGGTGATGATTTACCTGTTTCAGCCTTTTTAGGTTATGAAGATGGAAGTTTTGAACACGGCACAACCGAATACGAAAAACGCGGTGTTGGGGTTATGGTACCAAGATGGATAGAGGCAAATTGTATTCAATGTAATCAATGCGCTTCAGTTTGTCCACATGCTGTTATCAGACCATTTTTGATTAATGATGAAGAAATGGCAAATGCACCTCGTGGAGTAAAAGATCATGCTTTAGAAGCTAAAGGAACCAAAGGAGAAAAATTAAGCTTTAAAATTCAAGTTTCTCCACTTGATTGTACAGGCTGTGAGCTTTGTGTTCATGAGTGTCCTACTAAAGAAAAATCTTTGGTTATGGTACCACTTCAAGAAGAGATGGATTTTGGTGAGCAAGAGAATGCGGATTATTTATTTAAAGAAATTACTTATAAAGATGATATTTTAAATAAAGAAACCACAAAAGGAGCGCAATTTGCCCAACCTTTATTTGAATTCCATGGGGCATGTCCTGGATGTGGGGAAACTCCTTATATTACTTTAATTACAAGATTGTTCGGTGAAAGAATGATTGTGGCTAATGCTACAGGTTGTAGTTCTATTTATGGGGGTTCAGCTCCATCAACTCCTTATAGAAAAAGTGTGAAAAATGGACACGGTCCTGCTTGGGGAAATTCACTTTTTGAAGACAATGCTGAGTTTGGTTTGGGTATGAAAATTGCAACTGAAAACACAAGACACCGCATTGAACATATCATGAATGAAAGCATGCAAGAAGTGCCAAATGCTTTATCGGCTCTTTTTAAAGATTGGATTGCAAATAAAGATAATGGTGCTATGTCTGTGGAAATTAAAGATAAAATGATCCCTATTTTAGAGCAAAATAAAAATATTAAAGCGGTGCAAGATATATTAGAGCTTAAACAGTATTTAAGTAAAAAATCTCACTGGATTTTTGGTGGTGATGGTTGGGCTTATGATATAGGCTATGGTGGACTTGATCATGTTTTGGCAAGTGGAGAAAATGTAAATATTTTAGTGCTTGATACAGAAGTTTATTCTAATACAGGCGGTCAAAGTTCAAAATCTTCTAGAACAGGGGCTGTGGCACAGTTTGCAGCAGCAGGCAAACCTATACAGAAAAAAGATCTAGGTCAAATTGCCATGACTTATGGTTATATTTTTGTAGCGCAAGTAAATTCAACGGCAAATTATGCCCATCTTATCAAGGCTATCACTGCAGCTGAAGCTTATGATGGACCATCTTTGGTGATTTGTTATTCTCCTTGTATAGCTCATGGTATTAAAGGTGGGCTGGGTTACTCAGGAGAGCAAGGTGAGCTTGCTACAAAGTGTGGTTATTGGCCACTTTATACCTTTGATCCTCGTTTAGAAGAACAAGGAAAAAATCCTTTAACTCTAACAGGAAAAGAACCTGATTGGGATTTATATGAGCAATTTTTAATGAATGAAGTGCGTTATAATTCACTTAAAAAAGCAAATCCTGAACACGCTGCTGAGCTTTTTGAACGCAATAAAAAAGATGCTCAACGTCGCTATAGACAACTTAAGCGTATCGCTATGGCTGATTATAGCAATGAGGTTGAAAGCTGATAAAATATATTTTTAGTGCAACATTGTGTTTTAGCACTTTGTTTGCACAAGATAATTTTGAAGAGTATTTTAAACTTATAGATAAAGAAAATCGCATAAATTTTAATACTCTTCAAAACCCATTTGTGAATCCTACTTTTGAAAAATTAAGACATATTAAAATTACTGCAATTATGCTTGATAAAGTAAAAATTTATGATCGATGGTATAAAAAAGGTGATATGATTGATGATGCTATAATACATGAAATAAATACTAAAGAGATTAAATTCCAATATGATAATTTAGAAATTGCAATCCAAATAAATAAAAATGATAAGATTAATATTAATTAACATTCTTTTTTACCATTATCTTTATGCTTTAGATTGTCAAAAGCGTCTTTTTGATATCAGTATTAATGAAAAATTAAGCATACAAGAAAGTCTTGATGAGCTTGCAAAATATTGTTCTTTTAGTATTATTGTTAAAGATAAAATTGCCAAAGAAAAATTAGAAACATTGCAAAACTCTGTCAATATTCATCAAATGAGTTTAGACGAAATTTTTAATTTTTTTATCAAAGAGCATGATCTTAGCTATGATTTTGATGGTAAAATTTTAAGAATTTCAGGCATTAATACGAAGATTTTTAAGATAAGTTATATCACTTCTATTAGAGAAGGACAAAGTATAACTAAAGCGTCTGTAGACGCTAAACCAAGGCAAAGTGAATATAGCAGTAGTTTTGATGACGCAGAAGACAATATGATTAAAAGTATGGAAAAATTTGATTTTTGGCAAAATATAGAAAAAGAGATTATTGTATTATTAAAAAATTCTCATGAAGATTATGAGGCTAAAACTCCCATTATAAATCCCAATGCAGGTCTTATTATAGTAACTGGAACAAATTCTCAGTTAAAAAGTGTGAAAAATTATTTGCAAAAACTAGAAAATCGTCTTAAAAAACAAGTTATTATCGATGTTAGCATACTTGCTGTGAGTTTAAATGAAAGCCATTCTAGCGGGATTAATTGGCAAAATTTTAATATAGGTTTAAATTCGCAAGTAAATAATGAAAATTCTTTTATTCAGTTTCAAAATGGGCAAGGTTTTGTTAAGAATTTGGGTTTAAGGGCGAATTTAAATTTTGATTCTATTATTAACTTTCTTTCTCAAAATGGAAAAACTAGCGTGCTTTCTAATCCAAAGCTTATGGCTTTAAATAACCAACAAGCCATTATTTCTGTAGGCGATACTATAAATTATCAAGTTAAAGAAAGTTCTAAAGGCACTGAAAATGGGACTACTGTTAGTGAAAGTTATAACAATTATTCTATTTTTGTAGGCATTTTACTCAATATCTTGCCTGAAATTTCTGATGATGGAAAAATAATGCTTAGGATTAATCCAAGCTTAAGTGATTTTAAGTATCCAGAAGATAATAAACGACAAAAAGAACCAAGAACTATTGCTCCTGATACCATACAAAAAAAGCTTTCTAGTGTTGTGCAAGTAGAGAATAATCAAACTTTAATTTTAGGTGGATTGATTTCTCACGATAAATCTAATGAGAAAAATTCTATCAATTTTCTATCAAAAATTCCAATCCTAGGTTCTTTGTTTAAAGGAGAAGTTTTAAATTCTAAAGCAACCGAAATTGTTTTTATTATCACTCCAAGTATAGTAGATAGTATAAACGCTCCAAGTCTTAAAGATCTAGGATTTAAGCATTATGAGTAAAATTATTCCATTTAGAGAAGAAATTTTTCATCAAATCAATCAAATTTTAGAAAGCCAAAAAGCTTTTATTTTTTTATGGGGAAAAAGTGGTAGCGGTAAAAGTGTATTGTTGCAAAGATTGGCAAAAAAATATAATGTTGATTTTATTAATGAAAATTTTAAAGATCAGAGTTTCTTAAAAGAAAAAATTGAGTTTTTGATTTCACAAGGTCAGAGTTTAATCATTCTTGATGAAGTAGGAATGTATGATTATGCAATGCTAGAAAGCATTAGGATTTATAGTGATTCTATAAGTTTTGTTTTAAGTTCTCATAAAAAGTTAAATATACTTAAAAAAGAGCATTTTAAAAGTCGTTTAAGTGCTTGTTTTGAATTGAAAAATATTAGTCTTTTAGAGCTTGATGATTATATTAAATTGAAATTCGGAATGAATTTTTCAAATAAATGTCTTAAGTTTTTACAAAAAATTTCTCAAGGAAATTTAAGATATATTGATAAAACTTTAAAAAGTTTTTATGAGATAAATAGTTTTTTTGATAAAAATAAAAGTCAAGAGTATATTTTAAAGCTTAGTGCTTTAGAGAATGGCTTATTAAGGTAAGATATGCAAGAAAGAATTAAAGAGCTTGAGCTTAGGTATAAATACTTTTTACTTAAAAAATATTTAAAATATTTATTGTTAGTTATTTTAATATCAGTTATAGCATTTTGTTTTTTTGTGCTAATGCAAAAATATAATAAGCAAAAAAATATTTATTTGCAAGCTATTGAACATAAAAAGCATTTAGAGCAAAAGATTCTTCAAGCGCAAATTTTACAAGAAAAAAATAAGATTTCTAGGGAAAAGTTATATAAAGAACTAGAAGAAGTTAAAGCGGTGCAGGAAAATACACATATTAGTAAGATAGAAATTGATTCTAAAATTTTAAATATTTCTGATTTAAAAAAATCTTTTTATCAAAATCCAAGCTATGAAAAGGCTTTAAATTTAGCTAAGAAGTATTTTGATATTAAAGCTTATCAAAAGACAATATTTTGGGCTTTAAAAGCCAATGAACTTGACAAGCAAAAACAAGATTCTTGGCTGATTTTTGCTCAGGCTAAAAGAGCTTTAGGTGAAGAAAAAGAAGCTCAAAGTGCTTTAGATGCTTATATAAATTATTATGGTTTAATGGAATTAGATGGAAAGTAGAATGGATAAAATTTTTCAAGCTTATATTGATAATGAAATAAGTCTTGATGAAATTTGCACTAAATTTAATATCACTTCTTGGGATTTTTTTAAAAAATTAGCAAATTTTTGTAATTTACATTTTGTTGATTTAGATGAAGATAATGATTTTATTTATGAAGGTATACCTTTTTCTTTACTTTTAAAATTTAAATTTCTGCTTATTAAAAACAATGACGGCTTTATGATTATTAGATCCAAACCTTGTTCTTTAGAGCTTTTAGAGCAAGTTAAGACTTTTATGATTTGTGAAAAAATCGACACTGCAATTGCCGATGAATTAAAGATAGCTAAAATTTTAAATCAAATTCGCATTCAAGAGGAGATTAAAAGATTAAGCATTAAGCTTAGACTTGAATGGCAAGAAAATCAAAAAAGAGATGATCAAAGTTGCATCAGTCAAATTTTTGATTTTTTATTACATGAAATTTTATCTTTTCATGCGAGTGATATTCATATAGAAGCAAGGAATGATGATGCTTTGATTAGATTTAGGGTTGATGGAATTTTGCGTGAATTTGCTATTTTTGAGAAGGATATTTATGAAGCTTTGGTTTTTCATGTCAAATTTTTAGCTTGTTTGAATTTAGCTGAATCAAGAAAAACGCAAGATGGAAGTTTTGAATTAGATTTTGAAAATGAAAGATATGATTTTCGTGTTTCATGTTTGCCTTTGATTTATGGCGAAAGTGTTGTTATAAGAATTTTAAAACATGATAAAGAAATTTTGGATTTGTATAAACTAAATCTTGGAAATAAAAATTTAGAAATTTTAAAAAAGATTTTACATCGTCCCAATGGAATGATTTTATTAACCGGCCCTACAGGTAGTGGTAAAAGCACAACTTTATACGCGTGTTTAAATGAGTTGAAAAGTATTGAAAAAAAGATTATCTCCGCAGAAGATCCTATAGAGTATAAAATTCCTTTAGTGCAGCAAATTTTGCTCAATTCAAAAGTTGGAGTCGAGTTTAATAGTGTTTTAAGAGCAATTTTAAGGCAAGATCCTGATATTATCATGATAGGAGAAATTCGCGATGAAGAAAGTTTAGATATTGCACTTAAAGCTTCTTTAACAGGTCATTTGCTTTTAAGCACCTTGCATACTAATGATGCTCTTAGTACCATTGATAGGCTTTTGGATATGCAAGCAAAAAGTTACTTGATAGCATCAGCTTTGAGTCTTGTTATAGCACAGCGTTTGGTTAGAAAACTTTGTCCTTGGTGTAAGCAAAAAAGCAAAAAACATTATATTGAATTTGAAGGTGAATTTTTTGAACCAAAAGGATGTGAGCGTTGTCATCATAGTGGATTTTTTGGCAGAGAATTAATCGCTGAGTGCTTAGAGATCAATGAAGATTTAGCTTGTGCAATTAGGGAAAATCAAGATAAAACGATTTTAATGGAGCTTGCAAAAAAATATGGTTTTCAAACTATGTTTGAACAAGGTTTAAAAAAAGCCAAAGAAGGTCTTACAAGTATAGATGAGCTTTTAAGGGTTGTAAGATGAAATTTTATGAAGTAGAATTTCTTAAAAACAATCAAAATTATACAAAAACTATAAAAGCTGAAAATTTAAATACAGCACAAGCAAAAGCCTTATCAAAGAATTGGAAAATCATTGATATAAAAGAAATTCAAAAATCTAATTTTCAGAGATTAAAAGATGAAAATTTTATACTCTTTTTTAAAGAGCTGGCTTTGTTGTGTGAAGTTGGATTAAGTGTTCAAGAAGCGATTAGAGAATTATATTTTATGCATTCTTGCAAGATTATGAAAAAAATATTAGACAATTTAATTTTAGCTCAAAATCTAAATCAAGCTTTTGAAAATGCTAATTTTGGATTAAATCGTGCGGAGTTAGCCTTGATAAAAACGGCTGAAAAGACAGGAAAAATCAGTGAAGTGTTTAGTCAAATTTCTAAACTTCGAGAAAAAAGCTTAGAGAGTCAAAAACAATTAAAAAAGGCTTTTAGATATCCTACTTTGGTTTTTTTAAGTATTATCGGAGCATTTTTGTTTTTAATGCTTTTTGTAGTGCCTAATTTTAAAGATTTATTTGAAAATTTAGGCACGAGTTTGCCTTTTATCACGCATGTAATGTTAGAAATTTATAATTTTTTAGATGACTATGGAATTTTTTGCATATTTTTGTTTGTTATTTTTATTGTTATGCTTATTTTAGCTTATAAAAATTTTCATTCTTTTGCTTTTTCTTGCGATTTTTTATTTTTAAAAATACCTTTGATTTCTCGTTTGATTATTTATAATCAAAATTATTATTTTTTTATGGTTTTTTCTTTGCTTTTAAAAAATGGAATTTCAATATCTAAAGCTTTTGATTTAGCTATTATAGGGCTTGAAAATAAATTTTTAATTTTTCAGTATAAAAAACTTTTTAGTTTTATAGATTCTGGTCTTGAGTTAAGTCAGGCTTTTAAAAAGATTGATATTTTTGATTCTTTGGTATTTTCTATGCTTAGCGTTGCGATGAAAAGTGGAAGACTTGAAGTGTTAAGTGAAGAAATTGCCAAATATTATCAACAAAAAAGTGAAAATTTAATGGATAGATTTTTGGTTTTTTTAGAGCCTATGATGACTTTATTTGTGGCGCTTTTAGTTTTGTTTTTGGCTTTAGGTATATTTTTACCTATGTGGGAGCTTAGCTCAGGGGTCAATTTTAACTAAAATAATCCCAAGCTACTTTAATGATAGTAGCTCCTACAACGATTAAAAATAAAGTTTTTATAAACTTTCCATTAGTTTTTAATACAAGTTTTGAGCCTAAATAAGCTCCTAAAACTTGTCCTACGCCCATAAGCAAGCCTACAGCCCATAAAAGTTCGTATTGCCATAAAAATATAGCAAGGGCAATAATATTGCTTGTAAAATTTAAAATTTTAGTATTAATGCTTGCTTTTCTCATATTAAAACCTAGTAGCATCACACAAGCAAAAATCCAAAATGAACCTGTTCCAGGCCCTAAAAATCCATCATAAAATCCTAAAGTTAAGCCACAAATTAAATGAAAAATTTTGATATTTTTTATTTTAGGTTCACTTTCGTGTTTGCCTAAGTTAGGACGTAAGGCTGTATATAAGAAAGTAAGAGTTAAAAAGATTAAGATAATAAGCTTTAATTGCTCATCTTTTACAAAAAGAACGCTATAACTTCCTATAGCTGCTCCTAAGGCTGTAAAAAAAACACCCCAAGCAAGATGAGGTAGAGTGGTGGATTTAAAATAAGTTAAAGTAGCCGTAAAAGAACCAAAGACGCTTTGGAGTTTGTTTGTTGCTAAGGATAAATGCGCAGGAATTCCACAGGCTATGAGTGCTGGTAGAGTAATAAGCCCTCCTCCACCTACAATAGAATCTATAAAACCAGCAAAAAGAGCTACAAAAAAAAGTATGAAATAATAAATTGTATCTAAGTGCTCAAAGCCCATTTTTCACTCCTTAAATTTGTCAATTCCCTTACTTTGCCCTAAACGATAGAGCGCAAAGTCATATTTTATGGGATCATTTGCATCTAATTTTTTTAAATTTTGCGTGAGTTCTAAAACACTTTTATAATCATATATTTTACGCTTTAGAAGTCCTAAAGTCAAGGAAATTTTATGTGTATGTGTATCAAGTGGGATTAAAAGATCTTTGGTGTGAATTTTGGTAAAAAGTCCAAGATCAAGTTCATCTTTTCTAACCATCCATCTTAGATACATATTATAGCGTTTAAGAGGTGAAGTAGGGGTGCTTTGCCAAATTTTTCCAAAGAAAAATTCATACCCATAACTTGAATATGAATTTAAGGTTTTGATTTTTTGCATAAAAGCTAAGATGGCATCTGTGGTATTTTCTCTTTTTTGATAGGCTTGATAAAAAAGTTCGTAGAGTGAAATTTCATTTTTAAGTCTTGAAAGAGTGATAAAAATTTCTTGTATATCTTTCTCATTTTGGAAGCGGTATTTTAAATTTTTAAGTTCTTTTTTTATTTGTTTTTCTTGAAGGTTTAATAAAGAAAAATCAAGTTTTTTTAGAAAATTTACTATATTTTTAGCATTTCCATAGGCAAATAAAGCACAAATTAAGGCAATAAATTCATCATTGTGAATTTTAGCAATTTGCAAAGGATCTGGAATTTCAAAAAGGGAATGATTGGTATTTTTTTGATTGGCTAAAAAATCAAGCTTAGCTTTAAGATGGATAAAATTTTTCACTTGATATTACTAGAGCTTAAGATTTAAGCCCTAGTAAGGTATCAAGCATTTGATCTACAGTTGAGACGATTTTTGCTGCAGCACCGTAACTTGATTGATATTGTATAAGAGCGGCTAATTCTTCATTTGTATTTACACCACTTTTAGATTGGTATTCGCTATAAACAGAATTATAAAGAGTTTCATTGCTTGAATTTACGACATTGTTATTTTCACCATCTGAGGCTATTTTACCTGTAAGTTTGCGGTAATATTCTTCCATAGTAAGATTATCGATAGTGCCATCTTCATTATAAAAATTAACTTTTTCATATTGAAGTTGGATGATTTTATTTGCCATATCATTGCCACTATCGACCCCATTTGAGCTTGCTCTTACTGTGCTTGGATCATTTAAGATAGAATCTTTTACTTTCATGTCACTTGCATCAGTTCCACTGAAAAAACCGCCTATACTAAACGCACCTGCGAAATTTGTGCCCTTATCTTCAATGGCTACCTTAAAACCTGATTTTGCATTGATTTGAAATAAACCATCTCCAGTTTTTGCATCGTAGCTAAAACTTGCATTGATATGATCATCAACATCATCGTTTGAATTTTTATTGTCATTATCATCTGTATTAGCATTGATTTGACGCATGATATCATTCATGGTTGTATTTACATCTATGGTGATGGTTTTAGTGAGTTTTTTATCGCCTTTATTATCATAAATGACTATATCAAAACTTCCTGGTTGTATGGTTCTGTCGTAATTAACTAAAGGAATATCTCCCTTAAGCCCAGATAGATAATCAGAAGTAACAGAACTTTTCGCAGAACTTGCATAGAGATTGTTAGTTTCATTGATCATGGTCTTAGCAAAAGTATCTAAAGAATCCATATAACCTTGGATAATTCCATCTTCATATTTTCCTTCGCTTTTGCTATAGTTTCTACCGCGTAAGTCAAGTTGAGCACCAAGCTGTCCTCCGCTAATCTTTGCAGTAAGATCGCGAACTTTTTCATCAGGAGTTTCATAATAAATGCTATAAGATTTATTTTTATCATCATAATCAAGCTTTAAAGGATGAAAATTTATCCCATCTACTATACTAAAACCTTCTATACTTAGATTGTATTGATGTCCTGGATCAGTGATGGTTGTATCAAGGCGATTGTCTTGATTGATTTCATTTTTGCTTGCAACTGCACTAACTAGCTTTGAAAGAGTAAGCTCAAGTTCATCTCTTCTATCTCTAAGTTCATTTGCATGTTCTGTTGGTAAGGCTTCTTGCCCATAAATTTGTTTATTTATAGTAGCAATTTCTTCGCCGATTTTATTAATCTCATCAACCGTATTTTTAATATCATCATTCACTTTTTTTTGGATTTTATCTAAGGTTGCAAAAGTGTTATTAACGCTTTCTGTTAAGGTTTGAGAAGCTTTTACAAGGGCTATTTTTGTGGCATTTTCATTGGGATTAGATGCAAAATCATTCCAAGCTTTGTTATAATTTTCTAAATCTTGCAAAATTCCAGTATTTTGTAAGTCTGGAAAACGCTGAGCGATTTCTTGCAAGGTTGAAGCCATATATTTAGTGTATTCTAGTTGGTTTGATGCACCTTTTAATTTATAGTAAGAATACTCATCATGCAAACGCACTATACTTTCTACAGCAGTTCCTGTGCCTACTTGAACTCCACCTGTGGTAATATACCCATTTGTAGTTTGCACCACTCTTTGGCGTGTATAAAAAGTTGCATTAGCATTTGAGATATTATTTCCAGTTGTTGCGATTTGAACTTCGCTTGCCTTTAAGCCTGTAACACCTGTGTATAATGTTCCAAAAATACCCATTATAAATCCTTATACATTGATCTTGAAAATTGACTCTGGATTTGTCTTTTTATCTCCATAAGCATTATTTGTTCCATCATTGATATCAAACATTTTATTTACTAAGCCATCAAGAAAATCTTTGACAATAAGAACAAATTTAGCATACTCTTTGTTTTTACTATGAAGGTTTTGAAGATTTTTTTTAAGTAGATCTAGTTTTTGTTTATCTTCATCATCTAAGAGTTCACTAAGCCCTTTTGTAGAGCTATTATTTAGCTCAACCAAGGCAACATCAAGTTGTTTTTTAGCTGTAATAAATTCGGCGATAAGTTTGTTTTTTTCTTCTACACTTGGCGTTACACTCTCATGTTTAGCCACTTTGATATTTTCTATATCTTCTTCGGTTAAAGCAATAAGTTTTGCTAAGATAGCATTTACTTCATCAAGTCTTTGTTTAAGCATATTTTCTCCTTTTCTCTCTCAAAAAAAGGAGAATGAAAGTTTTAGATTAAAGAGTCAGCAATCGCAGAAGCCGTAGCTTTTGTATCGATTTTATAAGTACCGTTTTTAATCTGCTCTGCGATTTTACTCGCTTTATCATTTTCCGTTTTTTGAGTATCGTTTGTTTTAGTTTCTTTATCTATTCTATTTGTATTTAATGTGGTATTTGCCACATAACTTTGTTGTATAGGATTGATCATTTCTGCCTCCTTGATCTTAGTTATAATCCTCTACAAACCATATCGACCCAAATTTAAAAAACTTAACCCCTTTCTTTTAAAAAATCGTATAATAATTTTGAAAAACCCATACCTCCGCTTAAAGCTTTACTCATAGTATCGTTATACATGGAAGAGTATATTTCATCGCTGGCATCTTTTCCAAAGAGTGAATTTTGACTTTTTAAAGATACATCTAAAACTTGCTTTAAAAAAAATGCTTCAAAAGCATCCGTTTGTTCTTTTAAGGCTTCATCTTCTTTGCTCTTTGTGACTATATCATTATCATTTATTTTAATACTTGATTCTAAACTTCTTGCTTTGGCTGCACGATCAAGTAAAGCACTATTCATACTATAAGTATTTAAAAAATTATCCACTTTCATTAGATGATCTCCAAATCCGCGTTAATTGCACCTGCACGCTTCAAATTTTCCATAATAGCGATAATGTCATTTGGGGTTGCTCCAAGTTTGTTAAGCATTCTAGCTATATTTGCAACTGTGCTTTTTGCATTGTTGATTCTTAAGGTATTTGAACTTGGATCTACAAAACCACCATCTTTCATATCGATTTCATTTTGATTAGCTACTGCGTTATTGTTTGGATCTATTTTTATGGTGATATCTTTATGAGTGATTAAAACAGGTTCTACCTCTACATCAACTCCAGCAATCACTGTTCCTGTTCTTTCATCAATGATAACTTTGCTTTGTGGTTTATAAGCTATATCTTGTTCTAAAACTCTTGCCATAAAATCAACATTTGAAAGATCTTCAGGTTTTTTGAGTTTTACTGTGCGAGAGTCGATGGCTTTAGCTACTTCTTCGCCAAAGACAGTATTTAAAACTCTTTCTATATCATTTGCTGTTTTAAAGTCCGCTACTTTTAAACTTAAGGTTAGATCATTGTTTTGACTAAAATTTTGTGGAATTTCTCTTTCTACATTAGCTCCGCCCATTACGGTTGCAGCAGTTGAGTGAGAACCTGCTCCTCCTGGTCTAGGCGTTAAACCTCCTGTTGAGATAGAGCCTTGTGCTATAGCATAAATTTCACCATCAATCCCACGAAGTGCAGTCAGTAAAAGTGTTCCGCCTTGTAAAGATTTTGCATCACCCATAGATGAAACGGTAATATCAAGTTTATCTCCGCTTTTTGCAAAGGCCGGAAGTTTGGCTGTAACCATAACAGCTGCGGTATTTTTTGATTTGATATCGTTAGGATCTACTTTGATATTCATACCTTGCAAAAGGTTTGAGATGGATTGTAGTGTAAATTTAGAGCTTGTTCCATCGCCGCTTCCATTAAGTCCTACAACAAGTCCATAACCTATGAGTTGGTTATCTCTTACACCTACAGTGTTTGCTACATCCTTGATTTGCACTGCAAAAATGCTTGTCATAAAGAGTAAAAATATCGTTAAAACTCTCATGGATTCTTCCTTTAATCTATTGTTGATGATAGATCAAGCAAGAAGTGTTCCAAGTAAGTTAAGAAGCGTAAAAGCTTAAGCTAGTTGATCCAAATTTCTTTTCTTTGACTTTTTGAAAATTTTGGATTTTTTCGGGAGTTTTTATGGTTGAGTGGTGTTCAAAAATGATTAAATTTAAAGTCTTTAAATCTAAATTTTCTAAAAAATGATAAATTTTTTCATAAATATCGCTAAAACCTTCTCTGATATCAAAAGGCGGGTCAAGATATAAGATGATTTCATTTTTTGAATTTTCTATGAGTCGGGGTAAAATTTCAAAAGTATTTGCGTGGATCACTTCTAAATTTGGATCTATGTTTTTAGCATTTTCTAAAGCAATTTTATAGGCTTTTACATCAAGTTCTATAGCATAAGCTTTTAAAGCATAATTACTTAGTGCTTCAGCCGCCATCAAAGCACTTCCACCAAAGGCTTCAATGAAAATTTTATCTCTTAAATCTTCTCTTATTACATTAAAAACACAACTTTTTACTATGCTTTTGGTACTTCTTGTTGTTGTAAGACTAGGTAGAAGTAGTTTTTTCCCTTTGTATTTACCACTTTCTATATTTGTATAAAGCTTTGTTTCTTTGATTTTTTTTATTTTTTCTTTAGGAGGTTTAATTTCTTGTTTTTGAAGAAATTTTTTTCTTTTTTCATTGTGATTAAAAAAGTCTTTAACGCTTATAAATTCATCATTCATCATTAAGTGCTTTTACAAGTTTGTTTTTAAGATCTTTTATGGCAAGATCGATTTTATTTTCATAATCTTTTTTAAATTCTAAAGCAATAGCGTCAATTTTTTCTTCAAGCAGCCTTTTTTGTTCAAGTGCAAGTTGCAAAGCTGCTGCTTTTAAGGCATTATCAAATTCATTTAAAGACTCAAACAAGGCTTCTTTGCTAAATGGTACGCTTAAAAATGGAGAGTTCTTAGAGATGATAAATAAGGGTTTTGCGGTGTGAATTTTTTCATCACTAATGATGAAATCACAATCTTTTTTCATCACCAAATGATCTTTTAAAAAAAGTTCTAAAGTTTTTTCTATGATGAGATCTTTGCATTCTAAAGAGATTTTCATATCAAACTAACCTTTAAAGTGTGATTTTTTAATGATGGAGCTTGTATGCCTTGGATAAGGGCTAAAAACTCAAAACGACTTAAAATATAAAAGTCTTCAAAATCTCTTTTTCTTGTTTGTATAAGTTTTTTAGCACAAGTATCAAAAAGATAAAAATCCTTTTCTTCTTTTACCACCATAAAATCAGCCCCGCTATCATAAGCGTCCAAAACAATATCTGCAGCCATTTTATAGCTTAGCGTAGGGTTTAAATTCAGCAAAGTAAAGCCATTATTTTTTGTACTGTTTTCATAGGAAATAAATTTAGCCTCAAGTTTGGATTTTAAAGTATCGCAAGCATTAAAACCATAAAAAGCTATATTGAAATCTTTAAAATTATGTTTAATTTCTTTAAGTTCTTTGATCTCATTATCAAAAGCATTGGTTTTAGGTAAATCAAAGTGTAAAATATTTTTATCAAAAAGCCCTAAATTTAACATTTCATTTTGTAGGTTTTTAATCGTTGTTTCTAAAATTTCATTTTTGTTTTCAAGATGATAAAAAATACCCTTTTCTTTATCTGCTAGAGTTTTTAAAATTTCTATCTTTTTTTCAGGATATTTTTCTATCATTTTTGAAGCCAAATAAAACACTCCATCACCCATATATTCAGGAAGATAGTCTAAAATTTCACTTGCATAATATAAATAATCATATTTTGCATAAAGCTTTTTATCCTCTTCATCGCCAAATTTTTCAAGATATTTGTATTTGTCTAAAAAATCATTTTTATCGATGATAAGATCTTTAATGGCTCTTTTTGTGCTTAAAGGCTCGATACAAAGATTAAAATCAAATTCTTTTGCTATTTTTTCTAAAGGTGTAAAAAGTGGTATGATTTGCTTATTTACAACTATATAAGTGTCTTCATCTTTATCAAAATCAAAATAAATATCATCATCTTGAATTTGCAAAAGCAGATCATAAAAACTTGCAAAATTTTCATAATTATCATAAATATAAGGTTTATAATAAGCCTCATAATCCTTGGTTTTATCAAATCTAAAAATTCTTAATTCTAATTTTTTCATGGTTTTTCCTTAAATATTTCTATATTATATAAAATTTTTCTAAAATTCACTAGAATTTAAAAGGAAATTTTATAAAATCACGCATTATGAATAAAGAAGATTTTATTATCAAAGCTTTTTTAAATGAAAAAAATGGCGATGATGGAGCTATTATTGATGATTGGTGTTTTAGCAAGGATTTGTTTTTTGAAAATGTGCATTTTAAAAGGGAGTGGTTTAGCTTAGAGCAAATCGCTACAAAAGCAATGCTTGTTAATATCTCAGATGCTATTGCGATGAATGCTGTACCAAAATACGCACTTTTAGGACTTGCTTTACCAAAAAATTTAAGCGAAAATGAGATCAAAGCCTTGCAAAAAGGTTTTTTAAAAACAGCGAGAAAATTTAATATAAAAATCATAGGCGGGGATACTATAAGCAATGATAAAATAGACATTAGTCTTACTATCATTTCAAAGATTAATAATAAAGCCGTTTTTAGAAAAGGTTTAAAAAAAGGACATTTACTTGCTTATACAGGAAAACTAGGGCGAAGTTTAAAAGGGCTTGAAATTTTACAAAATGGGGGTGCTTTAAAACCAAACCATGTATTTATAAAGCCAAAATTAAGAGCTAGTTTTTTTTATGAAATTGCACCTTTAATTTCTTGTGCTATGGATATTTCAGATGGTTTAAGTAAGGATTTATCAAGACTTTTAGCCTTAAATAAATGCGGTATTTCTTGGTTTAAAAAACTTGATGATTATACGCTTTATAGCGGAGAAGAATATGAAATTTTATTTGCTTTTGATGAAAAAAAACGGCAAAATATAGAAACAATAGCCAAAAAACACGGCGTGAAATTAAATATCTTTGGAAAAGCAGTGAAAGGAAAATATGAATTTAGCGGAAGAGAACATCATTTTTAAGCCTTTGTATAGTTTAAAACACAGCCCTATTAATGCGTATTTTAGTAAAAATAGCGATGATTTTGTAGTGCGTGAAAGACCTTTGTATGAATTTAGCGGTAAGGGCGAGCATCTTATTTTGCATATCAATAAAAAAGATTTAACCACAAATGAAGCTTTAAAAATTTTAAGCGAAGCAAGCGGGGTTAAAATAAGAGATTTTGGTTATGCAGGGCTTAAAGACAAGCAAGGAACAACCTTTCAATACCTTTCTATGTCTAAAAAATTTGAGAGTTTTTTGTCAAATTTTTCTCATCCTAAACTTAAAATTTTAGAAATTTTTACCCATGAAAACAAGCTAAGAATAGGGCATTTAAAAGGAAATTCTTTTTTCATACGCTTAAAAAAAGTAATGCCAAGCGATGCTTTAAAACTAGAACAAGCTTTGATGAATTTGGATAAACAAGGTTTTGCGAATTATTTTGGTTATCAGCGTTTTGGAAAATTTGGAGATAATTATAAAGAAGGGCTTGAAATTTTGCGTGGCAAAAAGATGAAAAATGTAAAAATGAAAGAGTTTTTAATTTCAGCTTTTCAAAGTGAGCTTTTTAATCGCTATTTGAGTAAAAGAGTTGAGTTATCGCATTTTGCAAATGATTTTAGCGAAAAAGAATTGATCCAAATTTATAAAATTTCCAAAGAAGAAGCTAAAGAACTTAAAAAACAAGAGCAATTTTTTAAGCTTTTAAAAGGCGAGGTTTTAGGGCATTATCCTTTTGGAAAGTGTTTTTTATGTGAGGATTTAAGCGCTGAGCTTGAGCGTTTTAGAGCAAGAGACATTAGTACTATGGGACTTTTAATCGGTGCTAAGGCTTATGAAACAGGAGAAGGTTTGGCTTTAAATTTAGAAAATGAAATTTTTAAAGATGCTTTGGAGTTTAAATCCAAAATGCAAGGTTCAAGACGCTTTATGTGGGGATATTTAGAAGAGTTAAAATGGCGTTATGATGAAGAAAAAGCTCATTTTTGCATGGAGTTTTTCTTACAAAAAGGCTCTTATGCCACTGTGGTTTTAGAAGAAATTTTGCATAAAAATTTGTTTGAGTGAAATGATTATGAGTTAAATTTTATGTGATTTTTACTTTAGAATTTATTGCAAAAATGATATTTAAATTTTAAATTTAGGTATAATTATATTAATTTAATTTTTAAAATAGGAGTAAAAATGAAAAAGATTTTAACAAGTGCTTTGGCTTTAGGAGCTATGATTTTGATTATAGGTTGTGGTGGCGATGATCGTTTTGTGGAATTTAATAAAAACGAATTAAATTCTTTTGTGGAAAAAGGTTTTGAGTTAATTAAATCAAAAAACAATAATGCCAATATGGAATTTTATTCTCCTGAAACTTTGAAAAATTTTGATGATAAAAGATATAAATATTTAAAATCAAAAGATTTTCAACTTTATAGCACCATTAAAGGGTATCAATATATGATATTTAGTGTCAATAAAGATAAAAACGATAAAAGAGAATTTTGGGCTTTAATTTGTGAAGATAATAAAGTGGAAAATTGTAGAATAGAAAATGCTACAGGGCATGGAGTTTAAAATAAAATAAGCGGGAAAATCCCGCTATCTTTCTAATTCTTTTTTATACCGACATTTTGCGGAAATTACTTATTTTTAAAGCCTGTTACTCTGCTTTTAAAGCAATCAAAACGCCTTCTATCATTTTCTTAATATCCCCATCAAGGATATTATCCACTTGAGAAAAAGCTTCTCCACTGCGATTGTCTTTGACTTGCTGATAAGGGAAAAGCACATAAGATCGGATTTGATGCCCCCAGCCTATCTCGCTTTTTTCTCCAGCATTAGCACTATCTTGTTGTTTCATGAGTTCAAGTTCATAAAGGCGAGATTTTAGCATTTTAAAAGCGGTAGCTTTGTTTTTGTGCTGACTTCTGTCATTTTGGCATTGTACAACTATACCAGTTGGAAAATGTGTGATTCTTACAGCTGATTCTGTTTTATTAACATGTTGTCCGCCTGCACCACTTGCTCTGTAATAATCTATTCTTATGTCTTTTTCTTCGATTTCAATTTCTATATCATCATCAAGTTCAGGGCTTACCATAACACTTGAAAAGCTTGTATGGCGGCGTCCTGCACTATCAAAAGGAGAAGTTCTTACCAAACGATGGATACCATTTTCAGCCTTTAAATAACCATAAGCATTTTCGCCTTTAACCAAAAAGCTCACATCTTTAAGTCCTGCTTCTTCGCCTTCTTGAAAGTCTAGAGTTTCGACTTTAAAACCTTCTCTTTCGCAAAATCTTAAATACATTCTATAAAGTATGCTTGCCCAGTCATTACTTTCTGTTCCGCCAGCACCTGGATGAATGGAAACAATGGCATTTTTACCATCATTTTCCCCACTTAAAAGCATGGAAATTTCAAGACTTGTGATAGTATCTTCAAGTTTTGATGCGTCATTAAATAAAGCTTCAAGCGTTTCTGTATCGTTTTCGCTATTGGCCAGATCGAAAAGTTCGCTTGCGTCATTTAGAGCATTAAAAGCATTTTCATAGTTTTTAAGTAGATTGGTGATTTTGGTTTTTTCTTTTCCTATGATCCCTGCTTGTTTTACATCGCTCCAAAAAGAAGGAGAATTTTCAAGTTCTTCGATTTCTTTAAGCCTTGTTTGTATATTTTCAGGCTTGATGATGGAGGCTATGTTGCCGACTTTGTTTTTTAAAGTTTTTAAAAGTTCGCTAAATTCGTAATTATCCATAAAAATTTTCTTTCTTCATTTTTAAGATATTATTTTAGCAAATTTTACATTAAAAAATCTATTGCACAATTTCTTATATTTTGTGAATGTTTAAAGAAATTTGTTTATTTTATCTCTTCCCAAACTCTCTCTTCAACCTAGGCACATCTTTGAGGATAAATTTGATATACCCCCCCCCATACCAATTCTTACTAGCCTTAATAAATTCTTCTCCTAATTTATAAGTAAAACATTCTTTTTCTTTTAAAGCTTCATTATAATCAGGACAAGTTTCTAAAGGAGGTAAAGCTAAATTTGGATTTTCTTTTATTTTTTTCTTATAGGCTTTTTGTTCAAATCTATATTTATCTTTTATATATGATAATACAAAAGGCATTCTTATATATCCTAATATACTTTTTGAATTAGTAATTAAAGCTTGCCCTAGTTTATAAGATAAATGGTTTTGAATGCGAGATTTGGCTGAATTTTTATCTATATAATTTATGTTTATATTTTTTACAAATTTATTTCCTAATTCTTTTTTTGAAACAAAAGATTGTAATTCTTTATTTTTTAGATCTTGTTCTAAATTTTTTATCTCTAAATTTTGTTTCTTAATAGGAATAGAATTAAGTTCATTTTGTAGAGTTGTTTTTTCTTGATTTAAAGTAAAGATGATATTATCTTTTTCTTTGATTTGATTTTGTAAAGGAGCTAGTTTTATGGGATCCATTCTAGCACAATACTCATCTATAATTTCTTTATATAATTCTACTGGAGGGATTAAATGATTAAAATTATATTCTTTTGGTATTTCTATATTTTGATTAGCTAAAGCTTCAAAATTATATTTTGGAGATTTGAAATTATAACTGGAAGAAGATAAAAAAATATATGATATGCCTAAATGATTTATATTATTTTTAAAATTTTTATAATTTTTTGGTACCCATACACTTCCCTCTGTTATAGGCATATTTTGATTATTTATGTATATATAACTTTCATTGTCTATGTAAAAATTTTGGTCTAAAGAATGAAAAAGATACCATTTGGATTTTATGGCTTTAACTAGTTTAGTGTGTTTATTTTGTAAAACAAAACTACTCCAATAACAGTTTGGATCAACTGCGGTTAGATCTTCAAATATATTACATGTCGCAATTCCTAAAATTTGAAATCCCTTATATTTATTTTTAAATCTCATTTTTTTGTTTATTTTGTAAATTTTTTCTTCTAGCAAAGAATTAGTTATGTTTTTATAGTTTAAATCATATCTATTGTAAAAAATTTCTTTAGGTGTTAAAATTTCAAAGCGAGGAGTATTTATACTTATTTTCGGTGTATTTTTTAAAAAACTATTTATATTTAATATTAAATTTCTTCCCAATTCTCTCATAATAGTAGCCATTTGATGATATGAGTCTATTTTTGAGAAAAAGTGATTTACCATGTTTTTTTCGTAGTATTCTTGCATATCTATATGGTTAAAATTATATTTTTTTATTAGCTTCTTTGAAAAATTATTTATTGATTTAAGTTCTAAAAATTTATCAGTGTGTAGTGGTAAGATTAAGAATAAAATTTTAGTATTGTATTTTTTTAATTGTTTGAAGGTGAATTCTAAATAAGTATTAATTTTATTTAAAGAATGGCCAAATATAACAGACATGTCGTAGTCGTTAATATTTGTTTCTATGATTATAAGTTCAGCATTGTTTAGAATTTTTTGATTGTTTGGTTTTAATAATGTAAATAATTTATGGCAAGAATCATTTGCACCTAATGCTAGATTACAAAAAAATAAATTAGATGTTGTATTTTTGTTTTGATTGTGTAGTTCAATACCTTGCCTTATGCCTTTTTGCAATCCATCTACCATTATAGAATTACTTCCACCAAGTAAAACTACATTTTTTTTATTCATAAATTTTTCCTAATTATTATTTTGATATGATTTTAAGAAATTATTTTATCAAAAAATTTAAAAAAGTGGAAAAAATGTCAAAACTTTATCTTATGTCTTTAGGTTGTAATAAAAATTTAGTCGATAGTGAGATCATGCTAGGGCGCCTTAGTGCTTATGAGCTTTGCGATGAACCAAGCAAAGCCGATATTTTAATCGTAAATACCTGTGGTTTTATCGATAGTGCAAAAAAAGAAAGTATTAATGCGATTTTGGATTTGCATGAGCAAAGAAAAAAAGATTCTCTTTTGGTGGTTACGGGTTGTTTGATGCAGCGTTACCGCGAAGAACTTATGAAAGAACTTCCTGAGGTTGATCTTTTCACAGGTGTGGGTGATTATGAAAGAATTGACGAAATGATACTTAAAAAAACAAATTTATTTTCAAATTCGACTTATTTGCAGAGTGAAAATTCCAAACGTATTATCACAGGTTCAAATTCTCATGCTTTTATAAAAATCGCCGAAGGTTGTAATCAAAAATGCTCTTTTTGTGCCATCCCAAGTTTTAAAGGCAAGTTAAAATCTCGCGAAATAAGTAACATTGTAGCTGAGCTTAAAGATTTGGTAGCTAGAGGTTATAAGGACTTTTCTTTTATTGCACAAGATACGAGTTCTTATTTGTTTGACAGGGGTGAAAAAGATGGGCTTATACGCTTAATCGATGAGGTTGAAAAAATCAAAGGTATAAGAGTAGCTAGAATTTTATATCTTTATCCTACGAGTGCGAGTGAAGCTTTGATCAAACGCATTATAGCTTCTGAAATTTTTGTAAATTATTTTGATATGCCTTTGCAGCATATAAGTGATAATATGCTTAAAATCATGAAGCGTGGGGCAAATAGCACAAGACTTAAAGAAATGCTAAATTTAATGAAAAGTGCGCCAAATAGTTTTTTACGCACAGGCTTTATCGTAGGACATCCAGGTGAGAGTGAGGCGGATTTTGAAGAGCTTTGTGAGTTTGTTAAAGATTTTGGTTTTGATAGGATAAGCGTTTTTGCGTATTCCAAGGAAGAAGATACGGCCGCTTTTGATATGGAGCAAGTGCCTTTTAAAGTGATCAATAAAAGGCTTAAAATCATAGAAAAAATTGTTGATGAAGTGATAGAAAAAAGTTTTGAAAAAGAAGTAGGGCAAAAGCGTTTAGTAGTTTGCACGGGAGAAAGTAGTGAGGGAGAGTTTTTCATTGCAGCTAAAGATTTAAGATGGGATAGAGAGATTGATGGAGAAATTCTTATCAATGAAAGTGAATGTGGAAATTTAGAAATGGGGCAAATTTATGAATGTGAAATTTTACAAAACCTTGATAAAAAGCTCCTTGCTAAGGCTTTAAGAAAAGTAGATGCAAATTAAAGATGAAATTTTATCCCTTTTAAAAAGGGGTAAAAATTTACTCGCTTTTTCTTATGGAAGTGATTCTAGTGCGCTTTTTTATCTTCTAATGCAAGAAAAGATCGACTTTGATCTTGTGATGATAAATTACAAAACTAGAAAAAATAGTGATTTAGAAGAGTTAAAAGCTAAAGAACTTGCTTTGAAATTTCATAAAAAAATTTTCATAAAACACGCTCCTAAATTTCAAAGTAATTTTGAAAAAAAAGCCAGAGATTTTCGCTATGATTTTTTTGAAAAAATTTGTCTTGAGCAAGATTATGATCATCTTATCTTAGCCCATCATTTAAACGATCAATTTGAATGGTTTTTAATGCAACTTTCACGAGGCGCAGGTTTGGCTGAAATTTTAGGTATGCAAGAGTGTGAAAAACGCCAAAATTATACACTGTTACGCCCTTTGCTCTTTATAAGTAAAGATGAAATTTCATCTTTTTTAAAAGAAAAAGATATTTTTTATTTCCATGATGAAAGTAATGAAAATGAAAAATATTTTAGAAATTATATAAGAAAAAATTTCTCTAATGCCTTTGTGAGTAAATTTCATCAAGGTTTAAAAAGAAGTTTTTCTTATCTTGATGAAGATAGGAAAAAACTTTATGATTTTGAAAATATCAAAGAAATTCAAGGACTTCTTATTTGCCCTAAAAATGAAAGCTTGATCGCTAGAGCGGCGAAAATGAAAGGTTTACTTTTAAGTACGGCACAAAGAAAGGAGCTTTTAAAGGGTGATTGTGTTTTAGGTGGTAAAATAGCACTTGTATATAAAAATGAACAAGCTATTGTTTTTGAGTATGAAACTTGTCAAAAATTACCTAAAAATTTTAAAGAAGAGTGCAGAATAGCCAAAATTCCAAAGCTTTTAAGAGCTTATTTATATAATCATAAAATCGATATTTCAAGCCTTAGCTTTTAGTTTTAAAATTCTTTGATAGCTTAAATGTGTGAGAAAAATCACAAAAAACACTTGCAAAAAAAGTCCTAAAAGTGGCACTGATGAGAGTAGATAAAAACAAAGAGTGCTAAATTTAAACTCTAAAGGCGAAAAATCAGAATGAAAATTTTTAAAACTTTCTTTGTCTAAAATCGTGCTTGTAACATCAATCATTAAAAGTTTGTGAAAGAGATAATAAAAAGCAAGATAATATACAAAAATATTGATAAAAGGTAAGAATAAAGCCAAAGTGCAAAGTAAAAAAATCCCTATAAATTTTATAAAAATTTTAAAAATTTCAAAGATAGTTTTTAGGGTTGAAACTTCGTTTGTATTATCATAATGGTAATATTTTTGGTTGATTTCTTTAACGATAAAAGGGGTAAGAAAAGAAGTGATAAAAAGGGCTAAAAAAACCGAAGCAAAAACAACAATAAAACCTGAAAATAAAAAACTTATGATGGTGATTAAAATTTGTACAAAATGAAGAGCATAAAACCACGCCCAAAACGAATCTTCTCCAACGCTAAATAAAGAATTAAAATAATCAAGCAAGGCCGAAAAGCCAAGTACTCCTAAAAAAAGCATCAGTATAAGGCTAAAAATCAAAGGAATTAAGGCAAATTTTAAAAATTTAAGACTTAAAAAATCTTTGATTGCAAGTTTTAAAATATCCAAATTATGCCTTTTTGTAGCATTCTTCTAGTTTTTTATAAATAGTATCAAAATCAAGCTCTTGTTCTAAAATTTGAGCTAAAACTTCATTGTCTTCTTTGCCATTCCAAGTTTTTTTATAGCTACCATCTTTGTAACCATTGTTTTGTCTAAAAATATTTAAAACATTTTTACCTATGTAGGTCTTATAAAGAATTTCAAGATTTAGCCCACATTTAATAGCTAGGGTAAAATAGGTTGAAAGTAATTCTCCAAGATTAAATCCAAAACCACTGCATTTATGGATAATAAGCTCTATATCATTTAAAATGCCATAAATATCACTCTCATTAGGATGCTCTTCTTCTTTACAAAAATCTTGAAACACACTTACAGCATTAACTTCTGTGGCTATAGCTTTCAAATCTTTTCCATTTTTATCGCGATACTCTTCAAGCAAAAGACTTAAAATAAAATGCCAAATATCGACAATCTCTATACGCACATTTTCCCAATTTGTCGGATTTGAAATGTTTTTCCAATGTTTCCATGCAAAAGAGTCTATAAGTTCTGCACATTCCATATAAATACAGCGTCTCCAACTGATCAGTTTTCCTTCTTTGGTGTAGCCATTTTCCCAATTTAAGCCGTTTGTTTCGTTGTTAAGTTTTTGTTGGAGTTTGAGCATATTTTCTAAAATTTCGATATTTGTCATTTAAAACTCCTTGATAATTTTTAATATTATATGATTTAAGCGTAAAGATTTAAACTATCATCTGTCTTATCTTGATTTTCCTTGGCTTTTTCTTGTTGTTTTTCAAGTTGTTTTTCAAGTTGTTTTTCAAGTTGTTTTTTCATTTGTTCTAAAACTTCATCAAGAAGTTTTTTGCTATCTTCAAGCATAGAAGTATTGATATCTTTATCATTTGTTTGATTTTGTTTTAGCAAATCACTGAGTTTATTTGTAAAATTATTCATAATAGCATTTTGATGGTTTTTATCATTTGGAGTTGGTAGAACATTTGCCATTTGCATAGCTGATTCGATAATTTCCTTTGGCTTTAACTCTCCAACTTTAGAATTTGCTAAAAAATCTTTGATCATAGGTTCAACTTCTTTCATAGCATTTTTAATCTCATCAAGATCATTTTGTGTGAGTTTAGAGCCTTCAAAAGTAAAGCTAAAACCATACTGACGCTTAAGATTAAGAGTTTTACCTTCTTCATTATTTGCATAACTTATGCTTTGATTGTCATACATAGATAAGGCTAAGTGTTTGCCACTTTTTGTTGTATAATCCATCGAAAAACTTTGGTTTTTACTAGCATCAATTTGCATTTCTTCCCCTTATATTTATAGTTTAAATCAAAAATCGGTTATTTTTAAAAATATTTTAGTATAATTTTTATAATATGGATGAAAGAATTTTAGAATTTATAAAAAATGAGCAGCTTTTATCTTGGGCTATGATTGATGAAAAAGGTGTTTATACAGCTAGTGCTTTTTATGTTTTTGATGAGAAGAATTTAGCTTTTATTATCGCTTCTCATGAAGATGCTAAGCATATAAGATTAGCTGACAAAAATTCAAGTATAGCACTTAATATAGCTAAAGAAAGTAAAATAGCCTTTTTAAAAGGTGTACAAGCTAAGGCCGAGTTTAAAATGGCAAGCAAGGAGCAAATGAAAATTTATTTTTCTAAATTTCCCTTTGTTAAACTTGATAAAAGTGCAAAAATTTATGCCTTAGAGCTTTTTTGGCTTAAATTTACTAACAATGCTTTAGGATTTAGTAAAAAACTTGAGTTTTGTAAAAAATAAATTTTTATGATTTTGTTTAAGAAAATGAGTTATGATTATAGTTTATGTAAATTGTTAGGTATAGAAAATAAATGTTAAATGTAATTCACGCTTTATTTTTTAGAGAGTTAAAAACTAGATTTGGTGCCAATAGACATTTAGGTTATCTTTGGGTGGTTGGAGAGCCAATGTCAATAACACTTGCAATCACAGCAATTGTCACTATCATAAGAGAATATCATCATCAAGTTATGCCTGAGGGAATTTCTATTTTTATGTTTTTAATTTCAGGCATTATGCCTTATTTTATGTTTAGAAGTATAGTAACTCAACTTATGAATGGTACTCAGGCAAATTTGGCTCTTTTTGCTTATAAACCTGTAAAGCCTATACATGTATTTATTGCTAGAACTTTGCTTGAGTTTTGTATTTATTTTGTGATTTTTATCACTGTACTTTTTTTTGTAGGATGGTTTTTTAGATTTGATGTATTTCCTGTTCATTTACTTGGGGTTTTATTTTGTATTTTTTTACTTATGTGTTCAGCTTTTGCTTTGGGGGTTTGTTTTGCTATTATTTGGCATTTTGTAGAGCCTTTAAGAACTTTATTAACTTATTTTAGCATAGTGTTTTATTGGACTTCAGGTGTTATACTTCCTACTTGGCTAACTCCTCGTCCTTTGCTTGATATACTATATTATAATCCCTTGCTTCATATTTTTGAACTTTTAAGATTTAATTTTTTTGAGAATTATCCTTTGCAAGATGAATATAGTTATTTTTACGCTATATTTTGGATTTTACTTGTTTTATTTATAGGACTTTTTGTCTATTACTATAACAGACAAGCTTTAACGGCAGCAAAAAAAGAATGATAAAGCTAATTAATCTAACTAAATCTTATCCTTTATTTAGTGGTGGGAGGCATTATGTTTTTAAAAATTTTACTTTTGAATTTCCTGAAAATTGTAGTATAGGATTGATGGGGGGTAATGGCGCAGGCAAGTCCACTCTCATGAGACTTTTAAGCGGAGCAGAGCTTCCTGATAGTGGTAAGATAATTACTAATAAAAAATTATCCTGGCCTTTGGGATTAAATGGAGCTTTTCAAGGTTCTTTAACCGCTAGAGATAATGCTAAATTTGTAGCTAGAGTATATGGTTATAAGGGCAAAGAACTTCAAGAAAAAGTAAAATTTGTAGAAGATTTTGCAGAGCTTGGGAAATTTTTTGATGAGCCTATGAAGACTTATTCTTCGGGAATGAGTGCTAGGATAGCTTTTGGACTTAGTATGGCCTTTGATTTTGATTATTATTTGATCGATGAGGCTGGAGCTGTTGGAGATCCTGCTTTTAGGGAAAAAAGTGTGAAATTATATAGAGAAAGATTAAGCAAATCAAAAGTGATTATGGTATCTCATAATGTAGCTGAAATTAAAGAATGGTGTGATAAAATAATTTATATGAAAAATGGACAAATTACGGTTTATGATGATGTAGATGAAGGAATAGCTGTATATCAAGGAAAAGTTTAATGGAAGAAAATAAAACTTTATTAGAAAAAATCAAAGATTTAAGTATATTTGATTCTTTTAAAATTGTTTGGTTTATAATGATTTTTGTTGTAATTTATTATACATTAATTGCAGCGCCAAGATATGTAAGCACGATGATTTTAGATGTTAGATCAACAAGTGGAGAAAGTGCTCAAACAAGTGGAATCTTGTCTTTGCTTAGTAGTACTTCTACAGCAAGCGAAGATTTAAATTATCTAAAAGGTTATATAGAATCAAGTGATATGTTAAAGATTTTGGATGAAAAAATCAAACTTAAAAGTCTTTATCAAGAACAACATATAGATTTGCCTTTTAAAATTTGGGATTCAAGCTCGATAGAATCTTATCTTAAATACTACCAAGCAAGAGTTAAGGTTCATACGGATGAAACCACTAAACTTTTACAGGTAGAAGTAGAGGGTTTTACACCTAAATCAGCTCATTTGATTGCTCAAGCTATTATGCAAGAAAGCGAAAAATTTATCAATGAAATCTCTCATAAAGCAGCTAGAGAACAAATGGCTTTTGCTGAAAATGAAGTACAAAAATACAAAGAACGATATCAAAAAGCACAAAATGATTTGATTGCTTTTCAAAATAAATACGGAGTTTTTGATCCTTTAAAGCAAGCTGAAACTAAAGCAAGTTTGGTTGCGCAAATTGAGGCTAATCTAGCTCAAAAAGAAGCTAAACTTTTAACTTTACAAAGCTATATGAATGATGCAGCACCTGAAGTAGTAGCACTTAAAGCAGAAATTGAAGCAATCAAAAAACAACTTTTAAGGGAAAAATCTAAAATTTCAGCTAACAATTCTTCTCAAAAGCTTAATGATTTGGCTGCTAAATTTCAGGATTTAACTATAGAAGCTACTTTTGCGCAAAAAGCTTATGAAGCAGCTTTAAAAGCTTATGAAAGTGCTAGAATAGAAGCATTAAGAAAAATAAAACAACTTGTCATCATCCAAAGTCCAGATATTCCAGAAAGCGCAAAATATCCTGAAAGAATTTATGATATTTTAACAGCGTTTATTGTATTATCTTTGATTTTTGGGATTGTTAAATTTATTAGAATGATAATAGAGGAGCATAAGTATTAAAATGAAAAAAATATTAATTTTATTTTTTAGTTGTATTTTATGTTTTGGAGCTGTGGATGTTTCACAAATCATTTCAGCAGAGGATCAAGGTTCTACTACAACTAGCTTAGATCAAAATTTAAGCTCAAATTATGATATAGCAAATAAAGAAAATAATCTTACAAAAATTCATCAAATTTTAGTATTTGGCGCTCATCTTTTTAATGGAAATTTTAAAAATTACAATCAAAGAGTTTATAACCCAGATTATAAGATCGCAGTTGGTGATCAAATCAGTCTTAAAATTTGGGGAGCTGTTGAGTTTTCGCAAGTTTTAGTGGTGGATTCTCAAGGAAATATTTTTATCCCTAAAGTAGGAGCTGTAAATTTACTAGGTGTGAAAAATAGTGCCCTTGTAAGTGTTATAAAAGCACGTGTTAATAAAATCTATAAAAGCAATGTTTTTGTTTATGCAGATATGAATGCTTATCAAAATGTCAGTGTTTTTGTAACAGGAAGTGTTAATGCTCCAGGACTTTATCAAGGACTTAGTTCGGATTCAGTGATACAATATCTTGATAAAGCAGGGGGTATAAATTTAGAATATGGAAGTTTTAGAGATATTCAAATTTTGCGCAATAACAGCGTGATAAAAAATATCGATTTGTATGATTTTTTGCTAAAAGGGCAAATGGATCTTTTTCCTTTTAGAAGTGGAGATGTTATTTTAGTAGGAAATGTTCAAAATTACGCTTTTGTTGATGGCGATGTGCAAAGACCTTTTCGTTTTGAACTTTCAAATGATATTAAAACTTTAGCTGACTTAGCTAGGGTATCAGGTGCTAAACCTATCGTAACCAATGCTATCGTAAAAAGTTATGGTGAAGATCATAAACTTGATGTCAGTGCTTATAATAAAATGCAATTTTCAAAAGTTTTACTTAGAACAGGAGATGAGGTAGAATTTCACCCTGAGTATGTTTCTGAAAATATAACTATAAGTGTAAATGGCGAGCATAATGGTTTAAAAACTTTGGTTGTGGGTAAAGGAACGACTTTAGAAGATATTTCTAAACTAATCAAGGCTAATCCGCAATCAAACATGCAAGCTTTGCAAGTATTTAGAAAAAGTGTAGCTAGAACTCAAAAAGAACTTATCAATGCTCAGCTTAAAGAGCTTGAAACTCTAGCTTTAACTAGCAGTTCTGTTACAGCTCAAGGCGCAGCTATAAGAGCTCAACAAGCAAAAACGATTTTAGAATTTATCCAAAGAGCTAAGCAAGTACAACCAAAAGGCCAAATTGTCATCGATAATCCAAAGTCTTATAATTCGGTTATTTTAGAAGATGGTGATACTATTAATGTGCCAAGTAAGAATAATCTCATCATAGTTCAAGGCGAAGTTTCTTTGCCAGGGGCTTTTGTGTATGATAAGGGCAAAGATTTAAGATATTACATCAATCTTGCGGGAGGTTATGGAGAAAGAGCGGATACTTCAAAAGTTTTGGTGATACGAAGCAATGGAAAAGCTGAAAAATATCATAGTGGTATAGATATGAAACCAGGCGATTCTGTGTTGGTATTGCCAAAAGTGGATAGTGAGAATTTGCAAATTTTTTCAATGTTAACTCAAATTCTTTATCAGATTGCTATCGCAACCAATGTTGTGCTTAATCTTTAAGGTTTAAAAATGAATACTCTTGAAATAGCCAAAGAAGTCTTTGAAAAAGAAGCGCAAGCTATTTTGGATTTGGCTAAAAATTTAGATGAAAATTTTAATCAAGCTGTGAATTTGATGCTAAATACTAAAGGGCGTTGCATAGTTAGTGGTATGGGTAAATCAGGTCATATAGGCGCTAAGATAGCAGCTACTTTAGCAAGTACAGGAACACCAAGCTTTTTTATCCATCCAGGAGAGGCTTTGCATGGAGATCTTGGAATGCTAACTCCTGAAGATGTTTTAATCGCTATTTCAAATTCAGGAGAAACTGAAGAAATTTTAAAAATCATTCCTGCTATAAAAAAGCGCAAAATTCCACTTATAGTAATGTGTGGTAAAAAAAATTCCACCCTTGTAAAGCAAGGCGATATATTTTTAAATATAGCTGTAGAAAAGGAAGCTTGTCCTTTGCAGCTTGCTCCTATGTCTTCGACAACGGCAACTTTGGTTATGGGAGATGCTTTAGCTGCTGCTTTGATGAAGGTAAGAAATTTCAAGCCTGATGATTTTGCCCTTTTTCATCCAGGGGGGAGTTTGGGGCGTAAGCTTTTAACCAAGGTAAAAGATCTTATGGTTTCAAGTAACCTTCCTATAGTGCATCCTGACACCGAATTTAACGATCTTGTTGATGTGATGACTAGTGGAAAACTAGGGCTTTGTGTGGTGCTTAAAAATGAAAAATTAGTTGGCATTATCACTGATGGGGATTTGCGTCGTGCTTTAAAAGCAAGTGATAAACCAAGGTTTGATTTTAAGGCCAAAGAAATCATGAGTACAAATCCTAAAGTAGTCGATGCTGATGCTATGGCAAGTGAAGCAGAGGAGATCATGTTAAAATATAAAATCAAAGAAATTATAGTAGGGAAAGAAGAAAGGGTTGTAGGGATTATCCAGCTTTATGCTATAGGAAATGTTTAATGGCTCTTTTATCTGTTATTATTCCTTTTGGCTTAAGTAAGGAGCGTCCTTATATAGAAGAAAGGATTATTGAGAAAGCAAAATATTTTAAAAGTGATGAGAATATAGAATTTATTTTCGTTGAAGGATATTCATCTAAAGATCACGAGCTTAAAAATTTTATTCAAACGAATCATCATATTTATCTTAAAGATACAGAACAAAAAGCTTTTTCTCAAGGAGGATGTAGGAATTTAGGAGCAAGTTATGCGCATTCAAATGTTCTTTTGTTTTTGGATGTGGATTGTTATATTTCTTTGGATAATTTTGAAAAAATTTTAAAACTAATTCAAATTAAAAATATTTCTCAAAATATCAATGCTTTGATAGTTTTACCCGTAGTGTATCTTAATAAAGAAGCTAATGAAAAATTAAAGCAATACGATGATAAATTTTGGGATATTTTGATACAAGAGGATTTATTTACAGCAAAAAATACTTGGGTAAAATTTTTTGCCCCAAGTTCTACTTCAAGTATTGTGATAAATAAACATCAGTTTTTAAGATTGGGTGGAAATGATGAAAATTTTATCGGACACGGTTATGAAGATTTTGATCTTTTTGCTAGAGTTTTAAAAGCTTGTGTGAGTTTTGAAAAAATGCCTACTAATTTAAGTTATGATGCTAGAAATTGGAATTTTTTTAACTTTAAAGGTTTTAGATCTTGGTTTTCACTGCTTGGTCATGAGGCTTGTTTTTATGGAATTTATATGTATCATTTTTATCATATAGAACCCAATCAAAATGCTTATATGCAAAATAAAGATAAGAATCATCAGCTTTTTTATAAGCATTTAAAAAATATCAAAAAACATGATTTAAAGCCTTTGCAAGTTTTTAAAGCCAAAGGTGAAAAAGTTTTAATGCTTTTTAAAGACCAAAATTATGATTTTAAGGATATTAGTGTTTATGTCGGAGAAATTATCTATAAAAATATAAGTGATTTTTTTATAGCTAAAGAGTTAAAATATGAACTTTTGTTGGATTTTTTACAACAAGAAAAAATCACTAAAATATTTTTGGATGCAAGTATAAAACTACAATTTGATGATATAGATTATTGCGATATTTTTTATTTTCAAAAAGGAATTTTACCTCATTCTTGGCTTTTTGCAAAAAATTTAGATTTAGATTATAAACAAGATTTAAATTTAAGCGAGCAAAAACTTTATCAAGTGAAAGAATATTTCTTAACTTTAAAGGAGGATGAAAAAAAAGTTATCTTGGATTTTTTAAGCCAAAACAATGATGATAAGTATGATTTGTATGAAATGCTTTATTATTTGATTAACGAGCTTTATAGTTTTGAGTATGAGGGAATTTTTTATCAAATCATCATTGATAAAGAAAAAATGCTGATGGCGCAAAAACATGATAAAAGTTTTTATCCTTTAAGATCTTTTGTTTATAAACCTTATTTGTATGAGCTTAGAAGCATAAGACCTTTTTCATTTTTGATGAAAATTTTAGGTTTAGAGTATCTTGGTGCTATGATTTCACATACTAAATTTTATCGTTTGGCAAGAAAATTGTTTTTTAATTCTAAGGGGTTTTTTGAGGATTTGAGAGCTAAAAAGAATGCAAATGTATAAATGTTTAGTTAAGCCTAAAATTTCTGTTATTATCCCTTCTTATAATTCGGCTAAATATATAAAAGAATGTTTAGACAGTGTGATTTTTCAAAGTTTAAAAGAGATTGAAATTTTATGTATAGATGCGTATTCAATTGATGGAACTATAGATATATTAAAATCATATAAAAAGCAAGATGATAGAATTAAAATTATTTTTTCAAAAAAAAAGAGTCTAGGTTATCAAATTAATCTAGGATTAAAAGAAGCTAAAGGAGAGTATTTTACAATAGTTGAAAGTGATGATTATGTAAAAATAGATATGTGTGAAAAACTTTATAGATTAGCCCGCAATCAAGATTGCCAAGTAGTTAAATCTGATTTTATTGGTTTTGAAGATAAAAGAAGCCAAAGAATTTTTAAAAACCTCCCTATATGTTATGATCAAACTTTGTATAATAAAAAAATTAATTCGTATTTAAATCCAAGTATTATTATAAATTCTTGGAATATGAATCAATCTAGTCTTTATAAAATGGATTTTATAAAAAAATATGATATAAGAGCAAATGAAACACAAGGAGCTTCTTATCAAGATATAGGGTTATGGTTTCAAATTTTGAGTTTGGCTTCAAGCATTTATTTTTATAAAGAAGGGTTTTATTTTTATAGACAAGATAATGAAAATGCTTCGGTTAAGAGTAAAGATAAAATATATTGTGTCTGTGATGAGTTTGAGTTTTTAGATAAGTTTCTTGATAAAAATTTAGAGCTTAAAAGTAGATTGCAAGATGTTTTTTATTATTTTAAATTTAAAATGTATTTATGGAATTTAAGGCGTATTGATGATAAGTATAAGTTAGAATTTTTATATAAATTTTCGCAAGATTTTTCACTTATTTATGATAAGTTAGATAAAACAGTGTTTAAAGCTAGTGAAATATCTGAAATTTCTTGCATTATTCAAGATCCTAGCAAATACTATAAAAAATATAATAGTGTTTTTTATAGTATAAAAAAAAAGATTTTTAGAATAAAAAGAAAATATTTTAGGTAAAAGATGAATAAAACAGTAGGTGTAGTTATCCCAATCTATAATGTAGAAAAGTACTTAAAAGAATGTTTAGATAGTGTTATTAATCAAACTTATAAAAATTTACAAGTTATACTTGTAAATGATGGTAGCACAGATGAAAACTCATTTAATATAGCTAAAGAATACACTTTAAAAGATGAAAGATTTATACTTTTTGATAAAAAAAATGGTGGCTTAAGCAGTGCTAGAAATGTCGGCATAGAATATTTTAGTGGAGAATATATACTTAAAAATAAAACTCAAATTTTAGAAACAAATTCTTTAATAGAATTTAATATAGAAGGTAATAATCCCTATGAAATTTATACAGTATATAAAAGCTATAAAGCTTTTCATACTACTAAAGATTTAGCTGATTTTATTTATCCTAGTATAGACTATATTATCTTTTTGGATTCTGATGATTATTGGGAGCTTGATTGTATAGAAGAGTGTGCAAAAAGAATGAATGGGGTTGATGT
>NZ_MKAQ01000004.1:0-6274 GCF_001764435.1 Campylobacter sp. BCW_4319
ATGAATAAAACAGTAGGTGTAGTTATCCCAATCTATAATGTAGAAAAGTACTTAAAAGAATGTTTAGATAGTGTTATTAATCAAACTTATAAAAATTTACAAGTTATACTTGTAAATGATGGTAGCACAGATGAAAACTCATTTAATATAGCTAAAGAATACACTTTAAAAGATGAAAGATTTATACTTTTTGATAAAAAAAATGGTGGCTTAAGCAGTGCTAGAAATGTCGGCATAGAATATTTTAGTGGAGAATATATACTTAAAAATAAAACTCAAATTTTAGAAACAAATTCTTTAATAGAATTTAATATAGAAGGTAATAATCCCTATGAAATTTATACAGTATATAAAAGCTATAAAGCTTTTCATACTACTAAAGATTTAGCTGATTTTATTTATCCTAGTATAGACTATATTATCTTTTTGGATTCTGATGATTATTGGGAGCTTGATTGTATAGAAGAGTGTGCAAAAAGAATGAATGGGGTTGATGTTCTTTGGTTTGATTATAAGTTTTTAAATAAAAATAAAGCAACTCAAATGGAAATTTATAATTACACAAAAGAACAAATCATTACTCCTTTGCAATGGTTAAAAAGGACTAGAGAAATAGGTAATTATTTATTTTGGTATGCTTGGCAAGGAATGATTGACTTTACTTTTTTGCAAAAAATTAATATTAAATTTATCAATCAGATCATCCATGAAGATCATCATTTTGGTATAGCGCTTTTTTCTATGACTGATAATATATATATATATCCTGAGAAAAAGTATATATATCGTTTTAGAGAAAGCAGCATAAGCAATCAAAAACAATATAGTATAAATACTAACTCTTATTTGTATGCTTTATACATAGAATTTGAGAAAAATACCTATGAATTAAAAAGGTACCAAATGTCTATGAATTGGATTTTTACTTGTTTGGAATTGATAAAAATTTTAAAATACAATTCAAATAATGAAATATCAATCCTTGTTGAACAAACCTTTTTACCTACTTTGCTTGATAGAACTTTGATTATTTTTTTTATAGATAAAGATCCGTTGTTGCTTAAAAATAAACTGCAAGAATTAAAAGATTATTTTGAAAAATTTCATTTAAGTGGAGCAGAATGTCTTAAATATCAATTGTCTTATCGTTTAGGGCAATTTGTTTTATCTAACTATAGAAGTTTAAGAGGTTTGATAAAAATTGTTTTAAATGCTAAAAAAATGATACTAAATATTCAAAAAGAACAAGATTTGTTTCAAGAAACAATCAAAAATTACCCTTTTATTGTTTTTTCTTCTTCTAGTGAAGATCTAGAAAGTAGAAAAATCAAAAAACATTATTCTTATCGTTTAGGGAAATTTTTAAAAATTATTTTAATATAAGCTAGTTTGAATTATAATAAGTTTTATGGAAATTAAGAAAGTATTTATAATGAGGGTTATTTTAATCACTGGGGGAACGGGATTTTTAGGTTCTAATTTATGTAAAAGATTGCTTAGTGAAGGCAATAAAATTATTTGTGTAGATAATAATTATACAGGCAGAATGGAAAACATCAAAGAACTTTTAGAAAATGAAAATTTTACTTTTATAGAGCATGATATTTGCGAGCCATTAAAAATTACACAAAAGCTTGATCAAATTTATAATTTTGCTTGTCCCGCTTCTCCACCCGCTTATCAGGGAAAACATGCTATAAAAACAACAAAAACAAGTGTATATGGTGCTATAAATATGCTTGAACTTGCAAAAGAACATAATGCAACGATTTTACAAGCTTCAACTTCAGAGGTTTATGGAGATCCACTCGTTCATCCACAAAGTGAAGAATATAGAGGCAATGTAAATCCTATAGGAATTCGTGCTTGTTATGATGAGGGGAAAAGATGTGCTGAAAGTTTGTTTTTTGACTATCATAGACATGAAGGTGTAGATATTAAAATAATAAGAATTTTTAATACCTATGGAGAAAATATGGATCCAAATGATGGCAGGGTTGTAAGTAATTTTATATGTCAAGCTTTAAGTGGAAAAGATATCACAATTTATGGAGATGGTTCACAAACGCGTTCTTTTTGTTATGTGGATGATTTAATTGATATTATTATTAAAGTGATGAATTCTTCAAAAGATTTTCAAGGGCCTATAAATACTGGTAATCCTGGTGAATTTACTATAAAAGAATTAGCACAAAAAATTATAGAAAAAACAGGTTCAAAATCAAAGATTATTTATAAAGATTTGCCATTAGATGATCCAACTCAAAGAAGACCTGATATTTCTTTGGCTAAAGCTAAATTTAATTGGGAGCCAAAGATAAATTTAGATGAAGGTTTGGAAAAAACTATAAAGTATTTTAAAGAAAAAATTACAGAATTTAAAGGATAAAATTTATGAAAATAGGAATCATAGGAACAGGTTATGTTGGACTTCCAACAGGTGTTGGTCTAGCAGAACTTGGAAATGATGTTATTTGTATAGATAGAGAAAAATCAAAAATTGATGCCTTAAATGATGGAATTTTAACAATTTATGAAGATAATCTTGAAGATCTTTTTCATAAAAATGTAAAAGAAGGTCGTTTAAAATTTACAACTTCTATGCAAGAAGGCATTAAAGATGCAGATTTAGTAATTATAGCAGTAGGCACTCCACCGCACCCAGTTACAAAAGAAGCAGATATGAAGTATATCCATACGGCTGCAACTGAATTAGCCGATTATTTAATAGGATATACAGTAATTGCTACAAAATCTACTGTTCCTGTTGGTACGGGTGATGATATAGAAAGTTTAATTAGCAAGAAAAATCCAAATGCAGAATTTGATGTTCTTTCTTTGCCTGAGTTTTTAAGAGAAGGTTTTGCAGTATATGATTTTTTCAATCCAGATAGGATTATAATAGGAACAAATTCACAAAGAGCAAAAGCAGTGATAGAAAAGCTTTATGAGCCTTTTAAAGGAAAAAGTGAGTTACTTTTTGTAAGTCGCCGTTCTTCGGAAACTATCAAATACGCCTCAAATGCATTTTTAGCTATTAAAATTCACTATATTAATGAAATGGCAAATTTTTGTGAAAAAGTTGGAGCTGATATTTTAGAAGTTGCCAAAGGCATGGGGCTTGATACTAGGATAGGAAATCGCTTTTTAAATCCTGGGCCTGGATATGGAGGTTCGTGTTTTCCAAAGGATACTTTAGCTATGGCTTTTATGGGTAAGCAAAATGATATCGATTTAACTTTAATCAATGCAGCTATTAAAGGTAATGAAGAGCGTAAAAACCATATGTGTGAAAGAATTTTAAATAGTATTAAGGATATCAAAAATCCAAAAATAGCCGTACTTGGCCTTGCTTTTAAAGATGGTACCGATGATTGTAGAGAAAGTCCTGCCGTAGATATTGTTTTTAAACTCTTAGAGCAAAAACTTCCAATTTGTGCTTATGATCCAAAAGCTATGGATTTAGCTAAGCAAATTTTAGGAGATAAGATTGATTATGCTAATTCCATGTATGAAGCTATAAAAGATGCTGATGTGATTGCTATACTAACAGAATGGAAAGAATTTTCAAGCCTTGATTTAAAAAAGGCTTATGATTTGTTAAATCATAAAAAAATTATTGATTTAAGAAATTTGATTGATAAAAATGAAGCTATAAAACTAGGTTTTGAGTATCAAGGTGTAGGTAGATGAAGAATATTTTAGTTGTAGGTGGTGCAGGATATATAGGCTCACATACCTTAAAACATTTATTAGATAATAATTACAATTGCATTGTCATGGATAATCTCATCTATGGACACAAACAAGCTATAGACAAAAGAGCCAAATTTATCCATGCAGATTTACTAGATACCTTTTCTTTAACTAATGTTTTCAAGCAAGAAAAAATAGATGCCCTAGTGCATTTTGCAGCTTTTGCTTATGTGGGAGAAAGTGTTGTAAATCCTGCAAAATATTATCAAAATAATGTAGTAGGAACTATAAATCTTTTAAATGCAATGCTTGAAAATAATGTTAAGGATATAGTATTTTCAAGCACTTGTGCAACCTATGGAGAACCACAATATACTCCAATTGATGAAAAGCACCCTCAAAATCCTATCAATGCTTATGGAAGAACTAAGCTTATGATAGAGCAAGTTTTTGTTGACTATGAAAAAGCTTATGGTTTAAGGCATATTTCTTTAAGATATTTCAATGCCGCAGGTGCAAGCAAGGATGGACTTATCGGTGAAAGCCACGAACCTGAAACTCATTTAATTCCTTTAGTTTTAAAAGCTATAAAAGGAGAAATTCCTGCTATAAATATTTTTGGAAATGATTATGATACCGAAGATGGAACTTGTATAAGAGATTATATTCATGTAGAAGATTTAGCATTGGCTCATCGTTTAGCCTTAGAAAATTTACATAAATTTAGCGGTTGTATAAATCTTGGTACGGGAATAGGTACAAGTGTAAAAGAAATCATCAGCGCAGCTGAAATTGTAAGTGGTAAAAAGTGCCCTATAAATTATGCACCAAGAAGAGAAGGGGATCCTGCAAGATTATACGCAGATAATAAAAAAGCAAAAGAAATCTTATCTTGGGAAGCAAAATACACCGATATTAAAGATATTATTAAAAGTGCTTGGGGTTGGGAAAATAATAGAAAGTATTAAGATGAAAAAAGTAAAAAATTTAATTGTAGGTTGTGGGCTTAGTGGAGCTATTTTAGCTGAGCGTTTAGCTAGTAAAGGACAAGAGGTTTTAATCATAGATAAAAGAGAGCATATTGGCGGAAATATTTATGACTATAAAGATCAAGAAAGTAATGTAACCGTGCATAAATATGGACCCCATGTTTTTCACACTAGTATAAAAGAAGTTTGGGAGTATTTAAGTCGTTTTACAAAATGGCATTATTTTATGTATAGAGTAAAAGCTTTTATAGATGGTAGAGAGATAAATATCCCATTTAATCTTGATACTTTACATAAAGTTTTTCCAGAATATTTAGCCAAAGAACTTGAGCAAAAATTAGTAAGTAAATTTGCTTTTAATTCTAAAATTCCTATTTTAGAATTAAAAAATGCAAATGATAAAGATTTAGAGTTTTTAGCTGAGTATATTTATAAAAAAGTTTTTTTAGGTTACACAGTAAAACAATGGGGTGTAAAACCTGAAGAGCTTGATTTTTCAGTTAGCGCAAGAGTTCCTGTATATATAAGTCGTGATGATAGATATTTTGTAGATACTTATCAAGCTATACCAAAAGATGGTTATACAAAAATGATTGAAAATATAATCAATCATCCTTTGATAAAAGTACAATTAAATACTGATTTTAAAGATATAAAAAAAGATATAGAATACGAAAGATTGTTTTATACAGGAGCGATCGATGAATTTTTTGATTATAAATTTGGTAAATTGCCTTATAGAAGTTTAAATATAGTCTTTGAAACTTTTGATAAAGAGTATATGCAATCAGGTCCTCAGATAAACTATCCTGAAAATTACGATTTTACAAGAAGTGTTGAGTATAAATATTATCTTGATGAAAAATCTAATAAAACCATACTTTCTTATGAATTTCCTTGTGAATACGAAGAAGGTAAGAGCGAAAGATACTATCCTATACCTAACGATGAAAATCAAAAGCTATATGAAAAATATTTAAAAGAATCTGCTAAACTTACAAATGTGTATTTTTTAGGTAGGCTTGGCGATTATAAATATTATGATATGGATAAAACCGTGGAGAGAGTGTTGAAAGTTGCAAAGGAAAAACTATGAATAAAACAGTAGGTGTAGTTATCCCAATCTATAATGTAGAAAAGTACTTAAAAGAATGTTTAGATAGTGTTATTAATCAAACTTATAAAAATTTACAAGTTATACTTGTAAATGATGGTAGCACAGATGAAAACTCATTTAATATAGCTAAAGAATACACTTTAAAAGATGAAAGATTTATACTTTTTGATAAAAAAAATGGTGGCTTAAGCAGTGCTAGAAATGTCGGCATAGAATATTTTAGTGGAGAATATATACTTAAAAATAAAACTCAAATTTTAGAAACAAATTCTTTAATAGAATTTAATATAGAAGGTAATAATCCCTATGAAATTTATACAGTATATAAAAGCTATAAAGCTTTTCATACTACTAAAGATTTAGCTGATTTTATTTATCCTAGTATAGACTATATTATCTTTTTGGATTCTGATGATTATTGGGAGCTTGATTGTATAGAAGAGTGTGCAAAAAGAATGAATGGGGTTGATGT
>NZ_MKAQ01000005.1:0-2184 GCF_001764435.1 Campylobacter sp. BCW_4319
GCACCAACATATACTCCCTATTATTTCTTTCAAGAAATTCAATAACTTCTTTATGAACTACCGAAGCTAGGATAAACAAAATTCCTTTATCAAATTCTTTAAAATCGTTGTCAAAACACTTAGAAACTATATCATCTCTTTCTAACATGCAAACATAATCAGGCTTAATATTGTGTTTTGCTAAAATAGGATAAGCGCTATCTGCACAAAAAATCGTAGCTTTATTTGCGTATTGTTTTAATAAAGGAAGTTGTTTAGTAAGACTTGGTCCTGTAGAAACAATGATGGCTGTATCGCTTAATTTATATCTTTTTTTGAGAAAAATTTCACTATGTGGATGAGTAAGTAATTTTGAAAGATTATAAATAAAATGTTTTATTCCCATCAAATTATCTATAGAATCATTGCCGTATTGTATGATAGATATTTTTATTGTTGATAAAATGGTATCATTAAGCTTTAAAATTTCTTCGTTATATCTTTCATAATAATTGCTTATAAGTTCTAAAAAATAAATTCTAGAAAATTGTAAAAAAATACTATTAGCTTTTTTGTAGAAATTTAATAGATCAAATTCGCTTAAAATATTGGTATTGATAATAATTAAATTGTTTTTTTGTAATTCATTTGAAAAATCTAAGATATGAAACATTGTCCAAATGATTTCTATATCTTTTTCAAAAACAACAATATGCTGATGATTTTTATTTTGCAATAAAGCTTTAAATAAAATTCCATTTCCAAAACCATAAAAGTACAATACAGGATAAAGTAGGTATTTATCATTGTAAGTATTTAACATAGTGTTTAATTCATCAATAACATTTTCATAAAGAAAAGTATTATCACTTGTATTTTGTAGATTTATATCTAGATTATCTTTACCTAAGATAAGTTTAAATTTACTAGATTTGATTTCTTTTAAACTTTCTTTTAAAGGAATATTATCTAAAGCTTCAATATTTTTATTAAAGAGCTCTTTTTGATTTAAATTAAATTTCATATTTCTCTCTCTGCTTTTTATCAAATATCGTCATTTTTGTATTTTTTTAAAGTTTCTTTTATGATTTGATTTTGAGTATTTAAGTATTCAAAACTTTGTAACCACCATTTTTTTTGATTGGTTAAAAAATCTTCAATTTTTTTATCTTGTTCTAAATCATTTAAAACTTCATAATACATAATTTCGCATTCATTATGATAATATATAGCTTGAGTGAGTTCATTGAAAAGTTTTAACCTTTTAAATTCGTTAAAAAAAAATAAAAGATTTTTTTTAATTTTTATTAGAGTTTGTGAATTAAGTTGAGATTTGCTAAGCTCAAAATCAAGTTTTTTTAGTTCATTTTGACATTTTTTTATAAATTCTTCACTTTGTTTGACATTTTTAATTAATAGTTTTTGAGTTTGTAAAAATTTATTTTTTATCTTATTTTTTTCCAAAATTTTAGGCTTATCAAATGGTTTTTTAAGATTTTCCTTAAGTAAGGTTTCGCATACTTCTTGAAAAGGTTTTTCTATAGCTCCTTCTATCCTAGCACCTCCTTCGGTGCAATTATAAGTGTTGATTTTTAATTTTTCTTTTGCCCAAAAAATATCTTTTTCAAATGCTTGTCGGAATAAGTTCCAAGTAAGTTGAGTTCTTACTTGTTTTTCTCCTCCATAAGCAAGTGTATAGATTTCACCGCGTAATTTTTCCCCTTGGTTTCCATAGATATGCTCTCTTGGATGAGAACTTCCATCTTTTGCATAAGCTAAGTCTTGTCCTATGAAAATGATATTTTCATGTCTTAAGCTTGCAGCTAGTTCGTAAGCCATATTGGCAACACTTGCTCCTACCCCAATATAACCAAATTCTTTAAGATTTAATGATACGGCAAAGTGCAAAGGACGATGCACCAACATATACTCCCTATTATTTCTTTCAAGAAATTCAATAACTTCTTTATGAACTACCGAAGCTAGGATAAACAAAATTCCTTTATCAAATTCTTTAAAATCGTTGTCAAAACACTTAGAAACTATATCATCTCTTTCTAACATGCAAACATAATCAGGCTTAATATTGTGTTTTGCTAAAATAGGATAAGCGCTATCTGCACAAAAAATCGTAGCTTTATTTGCGTATTGTTTTAATAAAGGAAGTTGTTTAGTAAGACTTGGTCCTGTAGAAACAATGATGGC